>NZ_JBAEER010000010.1:0-17860 GCF_056207615.1 Candidatus Cryptobacteroides sp.
GGACGTAAATACAGAGTTGCTGTCGAGGTCGATCGATGATTACCCCGGCGGCATCATCATTCCCATCGACAAGCCATATCGATGGACATCCGCAGACGTCATCCGCAAGGTGAAGTTTGCGGCCATCCGTCATTTCGGCAAGAAGAATCTGAAGGTGGGGCATGCCGGAACGCTTGATCCTCTCGCCACGGGCGTGCTGCTCGTGTGCATCGGTAACGCCACCAAGCTTGCCGATGATCTCCAGCGCCATGACAAGGCTTATGTGGCAGGAGTGACCTTCGGTGCCACCACCCCGTCCTACGATCTCGAGAAGGACATAGATCAGCGATATCCGTACGAGCACATTGACGAGGCTTCAGTCCGTGATGCTCTCGTCGGTTTCATCGGAGAGCAGGATCAGGTGGCTCCTCTTTTCAGTGCAAAGTCAGTCGACGGTGTCAGGGCATACGAGATTGCGCGCAAGGCCTTCAAGGCAGGAGATCCTATCCCGGAAGATGTTCTCCGCGCCAGCCGCATCACCATCTCCGAGTGTGAACTTCTCTCGTTTGAGAAGAACCTCTTGGCAGCAGGGGTATCTAGTGATGTCTCGCTCTGCGAGACCCCTCCCGGAGGGCCCCTCCCTCTTATGATGCCGAGGGTGGCACAATCACAAGATACCCCTGCTGCCGATGAGACCTCCTCAGACGTGGCAGAAGTGATGAGGGTCAGCAAGGCATCGTCCCGAATCAATGTCGCGGAGGACGATCTCAGCCTTCCGCATGCTTCCATTCACTTGGCTTGCACGAAGGGAACTTATGTGCGCGCTTTTGCACGCGACCTTGGTGAGACTCTTGGGTCAGGGGCTTTCCTCAACTCCCTCCAGCGTAGCCGCTCCGGTGTATTCTGCGTGGAGAAGTCGCTGACTGTGGACCAGGCTCTCGAACTGCTAGCCCGGTAGCCGACCTATTGCAAAAAATGCCACGGCAAGCTTGCCGACAAATATCAAGACGCCCGGAGATGATTGCTCATCAGCCGGGCGTCTTCGTTATACAGTATTAATTAAATATTAGCAGAGCTTTGCCTTGATGGCTTCGATACGGCGAGCGAATTCCTCCTTGCCGATGATGGTCACGATATCCGCGATGCCGAGTCCTGAGCTTGCACCCACGAGTGCGAGACGCAGGCAGTTCATCACCTTGCCCATAGGCCACTCGTTACCGCGGATGTACTCCTCGAGTGGTCCCTCGAGAGCTTCCTTGGTGAACTCACCCTCATATGCGAGGATGAAGTCAGCTGCCTTGAGTGCGAGAGTGTAGTTCTCCTCTTTCCAGAACTTGTTCACGTCCTTCTCTGCGTACTCGGTAGGAGCTACGAAGAGGTAGGAAGCGATGTCCCAGAAATCGGCCACGAAGGTAGCGCGCTCCTTGATCAGGGCGACGATCTTCTTGACCTTGTCGTAATCCTCGTTGATGCCCTTTGAGGCGAGGATAGGCATGAATGCGTCGGTAAGCTGCTCGTCGCTCTTCATGCGGAGATATTCCTTGTTATACCACTTCGCCTTGTCAGGGTTGAACTTCGCTCCGGACTTGCTTACATGGTCGATAGAGAATGCGTCGATGAGCTCCTGCATAGAGAAGATCTCCTGCTCGGTACCTGGATTCCATCCGAGCATTGCGAGGAGGTTGACGAATGCCTCAGGGAAGTAACCGTCCTCACGGTAGCCGTGGTAGGTCTCACCCTCAGAGTTGAGCCAGTTGAGAGGGAATACAGGGAAACCCATCTTGTCGCCGTCGCGCTTGCTGAGCTTTCCGTTTCCTACAGGCTTGAGAAGGAGCGGAAGGTGAGCGAAGCGAGGCATGGTGTCCTGCCATCCGAATGACTGGTAGAGGAGGTAGTGGAGAGGAAGCGACGGGAGCCACTCCTCGCCGCGGATAACCTCGGTGATCTCCATGAGATGGTCGTCAACGATGTTTGCGAGGTGGTAGGTAGGAAGCTCGTCAGCCCTCTTCCAGAGCACCTTGTCGTCGAGTGTGTCGGTGTTGATCTCGACATGACCACGGATCATGTCGTCCATCGCTACGACGGTGTTCTCCGGCATTTTGAAGCGTACGGTCCAGTCGGTACGGCTCTCCAGGAGAGGCTTCCACTCGCTCTCAGGCATCGAGAGGGAGTTGCGGAGGTTCATGCGTGTGGTCTGGTTGTAGATGAAGGTCTCACCCTTGGCCTCGCACGCAGCGCGTGCCGCATTGAGCTCCTCTGCTGTATCGAAGGCATAATATGCGTTGCCTGACTCGACGAGCTGGTCGGCGTACTTCCTGTAGATGCCGCGGCGCTGGCTCTGGCGGTATGGTCCGTGAGGATGCTTTTCTGAAGCTACCTCCACGACCTTTCCGTTCTCGTCCACGCCCTCGTCGGGAATGATTCCGCACCAGTTGAGGGCCTCGATGATGTATGCCTCAGCGCCAGGTACGAAACGGTTTGAGTCAGTATCTTCTATTCTTATGATGAAATCGCCGCCGCGCTGCTTTGCGAAAAGGTAATTGTAAAGCGCAGTCCTGACACCGCCCATGTGGAGAGGGCCTGTAGGTGACGGAGCGAATCTCACTCTTGTTCTTCTTTCCATATCGTGTGCTATTCGTTAGTTGATTTTCTTTCTGCCCTGGCCCTTGCGGTCTCCCTCTCGAGCGAAATCAGGTCGTCGTTCGAATTCACGCAGAGATCAGGCTTCTCGTTGAACCAGAACTGACGGTTGTTGGTCCTGTGTCCGCCGACCTTCACGACGCGGCTGTCGGAGAGCTCAATCTCCTCGCCGGCCTTGAAAGGCTCATAAGTGTAGTCCTCGTTGATGAAGATGACGCTTCCTTCGTTGAAATCGATGGACCCGTCGAGCAGGCTCATCTTGATTCCGGTAGCGATGATGGTCACCTGTACCTTGTCTCCGAAGGCTGGGTCATCATCATATACTATTCCGCGCTTGAAAGTGTTTGCCTTTCCGAGATATTTTTCGACTTCTTCGTTGATTTTTCCGAGATCTCCGGCCTTGATGCCATGTTCATTGCGTCCTACAGTGATGTTGATGAGGGCGTTCTGTGCTGTCTTAGCGTCGAAAGCGAGGAGGAGAGGGCATGACATAGCGTTGCCCACAGCGTCCTTGAGACGGTCTGCTCCGCTGCCTATGCCGCTTCCCATGAGTGCGAAGCCGCTGTCCCGCATCATGTTCTGCACGTCCTGGAAGTCGACGTTGATATGGCCCTTCTTCTCGATGATCTGGATTATTGACTTGACAGCAGTGGCGAGCACCTCGTCGGTCTTCGGGAAGGCCTCATGGATGAGCAGGTCCGGATAGGTCTCGAGTATCTTCTGGTTGTCGATCACCAGGAGGCTGTCGACCACGGACTCGAGTTCCCTGATACCGTCGATGGCCTTGCCGTATGAGCCGTTCTTCTCGTCCTTGAACGGAAGAGTGACGACGGCGACGGTGAGGATGCCGGCATCCTTGGCCATCTTCGCGATGACAGGGGATGCACCGGTTCCTGTACCACCACCCATTCCGGCAGTGATGAAGAGCATCTTGGTGTTGGTGTCTACGATCTTCTCCCTGATGTACTGCTGAGCCTCGATAGCGCAGTTGCGGCCCTTGGTAGGGTCGGTACCAGCACCGAGACCTTCGCCGAGCTGTATCTTCTCAGGCACAGGGCTCTGGTCGAGCACCTGCTTGTCGGTGTTGCAGACGATGAAGGTACATCCTTCTACCTTCTGGTTATACATGTATGCGACAGCGTTGCATCCGCCGCCACCGACTCCGATCACCTTTATGATGGAGTTGGCTGGTACCCAGTCTGAAGGGGTTATGATATCTAATTCTTCCATTGCGTCAATTCTTCAATAGTTTATGCCTCACCGTTGTCCTCATCTTCCGCGAAGAGCTTTCCGAGGAATCCGAAGGTCCTGTTTGCAGTCTTCTTGACCTTGTCCTCCGCGTCCTGGGCCTTTCTCCTTCTATCTTCCTTTTTCTTCTTCTCCTCTTCTTTGCGCTTTCTTTCCTGCTCTTCCCTTGCCTTCTCGTTAGCGCGCTGTGCTGCCATCTCTTCTTCGTCCTCCTCAAACATCTTTTCCTCAGTCTCTACCACTGGCTCAGCTTTTGGTGCTGAAGGCCTGTCGAACGGAGGAACATATGTACCGGTGCTCTTGTAGCTGTCTCCGACCTTGATGCCCTCGTTCCTGCCTTCGTCGGCATGGTTGATCTCGCTCATCTCCTTGGCCTCGAGTATCATTCCGAGAGATGAAGCCGCAGAGGTCTCGTGTACTCCGTCGCAGTCGCTGCCATATTCGAAGCGTGCTACAGGGTAGCCGATCTTCACGTTGTATCCGGATCTTTCCGAAAAGAGGTTTGCACAGTTCGCAATGCATGCACCGCCACCGGTGATGACGATGCCGCTGCGGAGTTCGTCATAGAGACCGCTCTCCTGGATGAGATAGAGCATTGCATCACAGATTTCACCCATGCGTGCGGTTATGATCTCTGAGAGGAACTTCACAGGTATCTGCTTGTCGTTTCCGCCGCTGCTGCTTCGGATCTGGAGCTTCTTCTCAGAAAGGTGCTGGAGCTTGCTAGGGAGGCATACGCCATAGCCTTTCTTGATGTTCTCGGCGAGAGGTTCGCTGATACCGCACTCCTGACGGATGTCGGAAGTGATGATCCTTCCGCCGAACGGAATGGAACCGTAATAGCGGAGCACTCCGCCGACATAGATGGTCACGGAGCTGACTCCTGCGCCTATCTCGACGAGGGCTACGCCTGAGTCCATCTCGCCGCTGGAGAGAACGGTGCGCGCAGTCGAATTTGCAGTGAAGACAGGGATAGGAATGATGCCGAGCTCAGAGAATACCTTGTTGAGCCTCTTGAGTCCGGTCTTCTTGCCGACAAAGATCTTGAAGTTTCCTTCGAGCTTCTCCCTCTCGTTGCCGATGATGTCCTGCTCGCTGATCTGGAAATCCTCTCCGTCTGAGTATGACTGGGCGACGGCCGCATACACGGTCTCGCTCTCCTCATTCTCGATTCCGCAGTTGTCCTTTGCGATCTTCATGAGCTCCTGGACATCGTCGAGCGTGATGGCCTTGTCCGGGTCGAGCACGATCTCGGCCTGGCTGGTCACCACCTTTATGTCCTTGCGCGGCATGCAGACTGCCGCGTGCTTGATCTTGATTCCGAGTTCGTTCTCGGCCTTCTCGATTGCCGCCTTGAGGGCTCTTGTCAGCTTAGCCTCGTTGAGTATCGCACTCTTGTCGACACCCTCAGACTCGTGCTCATGATAATAGACCACGTGCACATTCTTTCCCTCCGTTCTCGCGACTGTGATCGCGAGCTTGGACGAACCGAGGTCTATCGCTACTAAATATCTGTCTTCCATAAACTTATTTTGGTCTGCAAATTATCTGATTCTCGTACTTGACATTCACTGTCTTGTAATATGCGGAGTCCTTGACCGGCTTGATGCTGGTGTAGTAGGTCTCCATCTGGTCGAACTTGCGTTCGAATTCCTCCGGGCCACCGAAGATGAACCTCTCCCTTCCTTCCGCAGGAATGAGGACGAGGTCCCCGCTCTCCTCGACATGGAACTGGATGATGTTGTTCTTCCATGTCCTGTCGCTTCGGATATATTTCATGAGCGCGATGACGCCCTGTATCCATTCCCTTTCCTCGTCGGTGGTCGCAAATCCCGAACCCTCCGCCGGGATCCTCACCGGAATTGCTCCGTCCACGATAGGGACGTTGGCTGCGAAACCCTTCTGGAGAGGGAATATGCATCCGTCCTTCTCGATGTAGAATCCTCCGTTCTCGGTCTGGAACCTCAGGAAAGGAATCTTCTGCTCGATGATGACGTTGAGGGTGCTGTCCTTGGTCACGTATACCTGGCCGTTCCTAACTGCCGTGTGGCTGCAGACAGCGTCCTCAATCTTCTTGAGGTCGAGGGAGTCGAGCTTCTTTCCGTAGAAGCTGCCGTAGTTGCGGTTGATGACCGCGTCGATGTCCTCCCTGTCGATGAACTTCATTCCGCTGCTGTCCTTCACGATGACGTTCAGCCTTGTGCAGCTGACGCGTCCGCTCTCCTTCTCGCTGACATGGTGTCCGAACCAGCACAGTGAGAGGAGGACGAGAGCTGCTGCTGCGAGCAGAACGTATCTGAGGATCTTCTTGAACATTATGCGTTGCGTTTCTTAAGCATTTCTGTGATAGGCTCGATGTACCTGTCGATGTTACCTGCACCGAAGGTGATCAGGGTGTCGATTGGTTCCTTCTCGAGGTAGTCCATGAGCTCTTCCTTCTTGATGAGCACCTTCTCCGGTGCCGTCACCTTGTCGAAGATGATCTCCGAGGTCACGCCAGGGATAGGCTCCTCGCGCGCTGGGTAGATGTCGAGGAGTATGAGCTTGTCCACTCCGCTGAGTGCTGCTGCGAACTCGTCCGCAAAGTCTCTGGTCCTGGTATAGAGGTGAGGCTGGAACACTGCGGTGAGCTTCCTTCCAGGGAAGATGTCGCGCATCGAGCTGATCGCCGTAGAGATCTCGTTTGGATGGTGGGCATAGTCGTCGATATATGAGCATCCAGGCTCATTGTAGTGGATGTCAAATCTTCTCTTGACGCCGCTGAAGCTGCCGATGGCTGTCTTGATCTTGTATGGATCGAGTCCATAGCAGAGAGCGACTGCAGCTGCTGCCACGCTGTTCTCCACGTTCACCCAGCCAGGGACACCGCACCTGACCTTGCTGATGACTCCGCCCGGATATACGAGGTCGAACACGAAGTGGCCGTACGCGTCCACTCTCTGGCTCTTTGCGTAGAAGTCTGCGCGAGAGTCGCCGTATGAGTAGGTGAGTATCTTCGCCTTGGTGTCGTTCTCGGTGACAGGGAGTCCATACTTCTTGATGACGGTGCCGCTCACCTGTGACGCAAAGGCCCTGAAGGCCTCGTGGACATGCTCGATGTCGTTGTAGATGTCGAGGTGGTCTGCGTCCATCGCAGTGATGACCGCAATCTTGGGGAAGAGCTGGAGGAATGAGCGGTCGAACTCATCCGCCTCGGCTACGATCACGGGATTGTCACTGATGAGGAGGTTGGTACCATAGTTCTTCGAGATGCCGCCGAGGAATGCGGAACAGCCCTCTCCGGACTCGGTGAATATGTGTGCCAGCAGGGTGCTGGTGGTAGTCTTTCCATGTGTTCCTGACACGGCGAGACACTTCTGACCGCGTGCGATTTCGCCCAGGGTAGCCGAACGCTTGATCACTGCGTATCCGTTCTCACGGACATACACAAGCTCGCCCATGTCCTTAGGGATGGCAGGGGTGTATACGACGAGAGTGCTTTCGACGCTCTTCGGGATGTAGTCGATATTATCCTCGTAGTGGACCTCGATGCCTTCGGCTTCGAGCTGACGGGTGAGTTCAGACGGAGTCTTGTCATATCCTCCGACAGCATATCCCTTTGCCTTGTAGTAGCGTGCGATCGCGCTCATGCCGATGCCGCCGATTCCTATGAAATATATGTTCTTGTACATGGTCTATATGAGCTTGTAAATCTCGTCTGCTATCGTTGCTGCTGCGTCTCTCTTTGCGAGCTTCGCAGCGTTCTTCTCAATTGCTTCGATGTGGGCCTGGTCGTGGATAAGTTCCATCGCAGTGCCCATGAGCTTCTGGGCAGCCTCGACGTCCTTCACTATCATGCCTGCATCCTTGTTCACCAGTGCCATCGCATTGTGGGTCTGGTGGTCCTCGGTGACGTTAGGCGATGGCACGAAGATCGCCGCCTTGTGGGCTGCGCATATCTCCGACACCGAGCTCGCGCCTGAGCGGGTCACCATCACGTCGGCGGCAGCATAAGCGAGGTCCATCCTGCTGATGAAATCGGTCATGTGGATATACGGAAGATCTTTTCCTTCCATGAACTGGTCCATGCTCTTCTTGTAGTAGGATCCGCACTGCCAGATCACCTCCACGTCCTCCCCGCCGGGACATCCGGCCTCTATCCAGTTCTGCATCGCAGTGTTGAGGGTCCTGCATCCGAGGCTTCCGCCGACCACCAGGAGCTGTTTTCTCTGAGGGGCGAGGCCGTAGTGCTCGTATGCCTGCTGCCTCATCTGCCCGTCGGCAGGGACTATGTTGCTGCGGATAGGGTTTCCGCTCATGACTATCCTGTCTGCAGGGAAGAATCTTTCCATGTTCTCGTAAGCCACGCAGATCTTCTTGGCCCTCTTTCCCAGTATCTTGTTAGAGAGTCCGGCGAATCCGTTCTGCTCCTGGATGAGGGTCGGCACTCCCATGCTCTGGGCAGCCCAGAGAAGGGGTGCGCTGCAATATCCGCCGACTCCGATGGCGATGTCGGGCTTGAACTCGCGTATGATGGACTTGGCTTTCCTGATACCCTTCGCGTACTTGAACGGCAGGGCGAGGTTGCTCAGGCTGAGACTCCTCTTGAGACCAGCGACCTCGAGACCGTAGATCTTGTAGCCTGCAGCAGGCACCTTGTCCATCTCCATCCTGCCATTAGCGCCGACGAAGATGATCTCGGTCTCAGGGTTAAGCTCCTTGAGACGGTTCGCTATCGAGAGGGCGGGGAAGATATGTCCTCCGGTTCCGCCTCCGCTGATTATTGCCCTTATCTTTCTGTATTCCATCTTTTCCTAATCAATATTGTCCAGTTCCTCCACGTCGCTCAGCGTATCTGCGACCTCGTCTCCTGTGCTGGCTCTGTCGGGAACTATCATCTTTGCGTCCTCGATCGCCTTATCCATCTGCTTCTTCGCCGTCTTGCTTATCGAGAGCAGGATGCCGAATGCTATGTAGAACATCAGCAGCGAGCTCTTACCGTCGCTGACGATAGGAAGAGTCTGACCAGTAACCGGGACTATTCCTACGTTGATGAGTATATGCATCATGGCCTGGCCGCTGATGAGCAGGGTGAGTCCTGCAACGGCAGTTCGTGAGAAGGTCTTCTTGCAGAGCATCGCGATCCTCGATCCCCTGGCGAGCAGGCTGACATACATGATGAGCACGAGTATGCCCATCCAAAGTCCGTATTCCTCGATGAGGAAACTGTACATGTAGTCACCGAAGATGAGTGGGACGCGATACTTCTGCGTGCTTCGGCCAGGTCCCTTTCCGAGAAGACCACCTTCCTTGATGGCTATCTTGGCACCCTCGGTCTGGGTATACTTGTCGATGATCTCGCGCCTCTGATTCACGGTCTTGGCTTCCCTTATCTGCTCTGCGACGCTCTTCTTTCCGGAGCTCTGAGCTATTTCTGCCAGGTCTGCCGTACCATCTTCTCCTCCTGAACCGGAGAAGGTCTCGATACGTCCCTTCGCGGTGCCGATTCGGTCATATACCTTGCCCAGGGTCTTGTTCAGTCCGCTGCCGTCCTTGGTGACGTTGTAGAGTCCGTAGCCTGCAACGAGCAGGCCCACGAGGGCGGCACCATAGATAAAGGTATCCTTGATGCTGAATCCTCCGACGAAGAGGGTTGCGAACATGATGACTCCCACGAACAGCACAGTCGACACACTGCCGGAGATAAGTCCTATGGCGGTGGTGACGATAGGGACGAATATGTAGACGACTCCCTGCCAGAAAGGCTTGCTGAGCCATCCGAAATGTCTGTATCTCTCGCTGAGCATGTTGGCGATGGCGAAGTTGTGACCCTTCCATGTGTCCACGGCCCATGCAAGGTACATCACCATGGCGACCTTGACGAACTCGAAGACATGGACCTGGATCTTGCCGAAGATGAGTATGGTTCGCCATGCCTGGTTGATGTACTGGGCCTGGATAGGTCCGCTCTTTATGTGGAGGAAAAGCGGTACGAGCAGCATCATCGAGAGCACATATCCGAACTGGGATACGAACTTGAACACACGTATTCCCTGTATCTTGTAGATAATGCTCATGAGGATGAAACCTCCGGTCACCACGAGCGTCTGGATCATGAACAGATGCACGCGGGTCGTCCTTCCGTTCAGCACGCCGGCATCGAGGCTGGTTGCCGAAAAGAGGGCTACGACGGAGAGCAGGGTGAGGAAGATGATCACAAGCCAGATCACCTTGTCGCCCTGAATCCTGTCAAGCAGGTTCCATATTCCGCTTTTCTTCTTGCTCATCCTAGAGGTTCCTTACTGCTTCCTTGAACTGTCTTCCTCTATCTTCATAGCTCTTGAAGAGGTCGAAGCTTGCGCAGCATGGAGAGAGGAGAACGACGTCTCCGGACTGTGCCATCCTGCTGCATGCCTTCACTGCGTCCTCTGCGGAAGCTGTGTCGACCATGTTCTCCATTCCGACTATGCCTTCGAAGGCCTCGTGTATCTTCTCGTTGTGGAGACCCATGCAAACGATGGCCTTCACCTTTTCCTTGACGAGATCATTGAGCACACTGTAGTCGTTACCCTTGTCCTTACCTCCCACGATCCATACGACTGGGCGGGTCTGGCACTCGAGTGCATACCATGCGGCGTCCACGTTGGTTGCCTTCGAGTCGTTGATGTAGAGTACATCCTTTATGCTGAGCACCTTCTCGAGCCTGTGCTCGACCGCCTGGAAGGTAGAGAGAGACCTGCGTATCGTCTCGTTGTCGATGTCCATGACCTTACCCGCGATGGCTGCTGCCATGGAGTTGTATACATTGTGCTTTCCGCTGAGGGCGAGCTCCTGGAGATACATGTCGCACTCCTGGTTGCCCACCTTCACGATCATCTTGTCATCCTTCACGTAGGCACCCTGAGGAACCTCGGCCTTCTGGGTGAAAGGAAGAGACTTCGCCTTGAGTACGATGTCGTCGAGATGCTTGATGGTGATCTCGTCGTCCGAACAGAAGATGAAGCAGTCGTCCTCCTTCATGTTGCGGGTGATCCTGAACTTAGCCTTCACATAGTTCTCCATCTTGTGGTCGTAGCGGTCAAGATGGTCAGGGGTGATGTTCGTGATGATTGCGATGTCGGCCTTGAAGTCGTACACGTTGTCAAGCTGGAAGCTGCTGAGCTCGAGGACATAGATGTCGTAGTGCTCAGTCGCCACCTGGAGAGCATAGCTCTTTCCGATGTTTCCTCCGAGACCCACGTTGAGGCCGGCGTTCTTGAGGAGGTAGTAGATCAGCGAAGTCGTGGTGGTCTTGCCGTTGCTACCGGTGATGCAGACCTTCTTCGCAGTGTCATAGCGACCTGCGAACTCGATCTCCGAGATGATGTGGATGCCTTTGTCCTCAGCCTTCTTGACCATAGGGGCCGTGAGAGGAATACCCGGACTCTTTACGATCTCGTCAGCGTTGAGGATGAGGTCCTCTGTGTGCTGACCCATCTCGTATGGAATGTCCCACTTCTTGAGGACTTCCACATAGCTGTCGCTTATCTTTCCCATATCAGAGAGAAAGACATCGAAACCTTTGACCTTTGCGAGGACGGCTGAGCCTACGCCCGACTCACCGCCGCCTAATACCACGATTCTTGACATATTCTTTCTTTAACGTACTTTCAACAAAGCGAGTGTTATCACGCCCAGGATGATGGATATGATCCAGAACCTGCTGACGATCTTTGCTTCCGGAAGGACTCCCTTAGGCCACTGGAGGAGGGCGTCAGGGTTGACTTTCTGGAAATGGTGGTGGATAGGGGACATCCTGAAGATCCTCTTTCCTTCACCGTATTTCTTCTTCGTATACTTGAAGTATCCCCTCTGTGCGAGCACTGAGAGCGACTCGATGAAGAACGCGCCGCAGAGAAGAGGGAGGAGGAGTTCCTTCCTGATCAGGACTGCGCTCACGCCTATCACTCCGCCAAGTGCGAGGCTACCGGTGTCGCCCATGAATACCTGTGCAGGGTATGAATTGTACCAGAGGAAGCCGATCAGCGCACCCAGCAGGGCTGAGAGGAAGATGGCGACTTCTCCTGTTCCGGGGATGTACATGATGTTGAGGTAGTCGGCATTCACGATGTTGCCGGAGAGCCATGCGAAGATACCGAGAACGATCACGACTATTGCTGAGGTTCCGGTGGCGAGGCCGTCCATGCCGTCGGTGAGGTTGCTGCCGTTGGAGCAGGCGAGGATCACGAGTATGATCATGACCATGTAGATGCCCCAGGTGCAGTAGACGCCGAACTGGCCTTTGAAAGGCGAGAGCCATGAGTAGTCGAACTCATGAGCCTTCACGAAAGGAATGGTGGTGACGAGGTTGTGGGTGTCGATGCTTGGCACGACGCAGATGGTCAGGGCTATGCCGAAAGCCAGCACGAACTGACCGATGAGCTTGCCCTTCTCGCTCATACCTTCCTTGTTCTTCTTGAACACCTTGATATAGTCATCTCTGAATCCAAGTCCGCCGAGCCACACGAGAGTGACGATCAGAAGCCAAGGATAGATGCTGGTGAGATTGTTGAACAGGAGCGCGCCTGCGAGGGTGGAGAAGATGATGATCACGCCGCCCATGGTAGGAGTGCCTTTCTTGCTCATCTGACCCTCCAGGCCGAGGTCACGGATGGTCTCTCCGATCTGCTGCTTCTGAAGCCATCCGATGGTCTTCTTGCCGAAGATGAGAGCAAACAGCAAGGAGGTGATAGCTGCGCACATCGCCCTCACTGAAAGGTATTTTACGAGTCCTGCTCCCGGAATGTCCATCATTCCCTGAAGCCAATCTATGAGATGATATATCATTTTATTCCATTTCCTTAAAAATACCGGCTACAATCTCCTTCTCATCGAAGTGGGTCTTCTCCTTACCGATGATCTGATAGGTCTCGTGTCCCTTGCCGGCAAGCAGGACGGTCGAGTTTTCTGGTGCGAGCATGATGGCGGTGCGGATAGCCTCCTCCCTGTTCTCGATGCTGAAGGACTTTGCCTTGCCGCTCGCGTCCAGGCCGCTCTTTATCTCGCTGATGATGTCCGAGGTCTTCTCGGTGCGGCTGTTGTCCGAGGTGATGATGATCCTGTCGGCATATTTCTGTGCGACAGCGGCCATCTCCGGCCTCTTGCTCCTGTCCCTGTCGCCTCCACAGCCGAAGAGGCAGATCAGTTCGCGCTTCGGAGATATGTCCTTCAAGGTCTTGAGCACGTTCTCGAGCGCGTCCGGAGTGTGTGCATAGTCGATGACCACGGTGATTCCCTTAGGACCCTTGAGGTTCTCGAGTCTTCCAGGGGCAGAACGGAGGGCGCTGATGGCGACGAGTGCATCTTCCTTCGCCACGCCCAGTACCATTGCGGTGCTGTAGATCGCGAGGAGGTTGTACGCGTTGTGCAGGCCGATAAGTCCGGTCCAGCTTTCGGTGTCGTCGATCCTGAGCATCATGCCGTCGAAGCTTTCCTCCATCACCTTGCAGCGATGGTCGGCATAGCTCCTGCATGAGTAGGTGACCACCTTTGCCTTGGTGTTCTGAACCATCACCATGCCGTTCTTGTCGTCGATGTTGGTCAGCGCATAGGCGTCTGCAGGGAGCTTGTCGAAGAATAGCTTCTTGCAGCGCAGATACTCCGCAAAGGTCTTGTGGTAGTCCAGATGGTCATGGGTGAGGTTGGAGAAGATGCCGACCTTGAACTTAAGCCCGGCTATCCTTTCCTGCTCGACACCGATGGAACTTACCTCCATGAAGCAGTGGTCGCATCCGTCCTCCACCATCTCGGCGAGGAGGGAGTTGATGGTGATAGGATCAGAGGTGGTGTTCACGGCTTCGGTGCACTTCTCTCCCACATAGTTAGCGATGGTCGAGAGCAGACCGCATTTGTGACCCAACCTGGTGAAGAGCCTGTAGAGCAGGGTCACGGTCGTGGTCTTTCCGTTGGTGCCGGTGATTCCCACGAGAGTGAGCTTCTCCGATGGATTCCCGTAGAAGGTTGACGCTATCTTGGCGAGGGAAAGCCTGTCAGCGGACACGACAGCCGACGCTCCTGCCTCCAGGGCTGAAGCGATGAAATCATGACCGTCTGCGGCGAAGCCCTTCACGGCGATGAAGAGCGAACCTGGCGCAGCCTTCCTCGAATCGCTGCAGATTGCGGCGATCTCGGTGTCTACGCTGCCGTTCAATATGACGGCCGCACTTCCTTCTATGATGTCTCCAAGTCTCATATCCTATTCCAATGTTATTCTTACGGTCGAGCCTGGCGCGAGCTTGCTTCCGGCCTGCGGAGTCTGTCTTGCGACATGGCCGGTACCGCTATAGCTGCAGCTGTAACCGCTGTTCTCGATTGCGAAGATTGCCTCGCTGAGTCCGAGCCCGTTGACTTCAGGGACTATTCCACGCTGGTTTTCTCCTGCTTCCGCCCTATCCATCTTCGGCATCTTTGCGCTCGAACGGATAGGCTCGCCCCATTCGGGACTGAGCAGGAAGATCTTGTCGGAGATCTCTCTCACCACCTTTGCGCTGACGGCACCATACACGTTGGTATGCGTCGGCTTGGTGTAGGTTACGGACATGACCGTGTACTGAGGATCATCTACAGGGAAGAATCCTACGAACGAACCCTGATGGACATGGCGTCCCTCCGAGTCCTCGCGTGTGTACACCGTCTTTCCGTCTCTCTGGTTTGCGAACTCGATACGCGAGGTGCCGGTCTTGCCGGCAACCCTCGTGAGCGAGCCCTTGAAGCTGGTTAAGCCTGTACCCCTGTGGTAGTCGCCACCGTTGTGCTCGGTCACCATCAGGAGTCCTCTCTTGAGAGTGTCTATCGTCTCAGGTTTGCACATTGCTCCATTGAGGACCACAG
Organism: Candidatus Cryptobacteroides sp.; assembly: GCF_056207615.1. Lineage (NCBI taxonomy): Bacteria > Pseudomonadati > Bacteroidota > Bacteroidia > Bacteroidales > Candidatus Cryptobacteroides > Candidatus Cryptobacteroides sp. The sequence goes on from NZ_JBAEER010000010.1 coordinate 14,716, forward strand.
GGTCCATCTTCTGGATTATCTTTCCGTCGCGCTCGAGGCTCTCCACCATGTAAGGCTTCATCATCTTACCTCCGTTGGCGATGCCGTTGTAGAAGGAAATGACGTGGAGCGGAGTCACGTTGACCGAATATCCCATGGCTATGAGCGGAAGGTCGATAGGACTCCATCCTGGCTCCGAAGGCTTGCGGACGATAGGGGTCGCAAGACCGTCGATGTCGAAGTCGTACTTCTCCATGAGCTTGTAGTCATAGAGCTTCTGGATGAACTGCTCAGGCTTGTCTCCGTATTCCGTAGCTGCGAGGTATCTGAACACATGGTTCGATGAAATCGCGAGAGCCTCACCCACCGTGATCTCTCCGGTAGGGTACTTATATGGGAGTATGTAATCGTCAAGCGGAAGCGTCTGGCCTCTGTATCTCCAGCTTCCTCCATAGGTAGGGACGAGGTCGTCCAGGCTCTTCACCGCACCCTTGTCGAGCAGCGCCATGAGAGTCACGGCCTTGAATACCGAACCAGGGTTGTTTGCCTGCCAGATGACATAGTTATAGGTCTCGCCTATGTTTCCGTTGTCCTCCCTGCGGAGGTTAGCCATTGCGCGTATCGCTCCGGTCTTTGTCTCCATCACCATCACGCATCCGCCGGCGATGGCCTCGTTCTCCTCGAGCACCTTGCGCAGGGCCTTGTCGGCTATGTTCTGGAACTCGATGTTGATGGTGGTCCTCACGTCGAGACCGTCCTCGGCAAGCTCGCTTACTCGGGTGTAGTCCTGGATGTTCTGCCTGGAGTCCGTTCTCGTGAGTGCGATCTTTCCGTCCTTTCCGTGGAGGTATACATTATATTTACCCTCGATACCGGTGAGGTCGTTGGTGATCTCATGGTTGTTCTTTACCTCTCCGATGGCCTTTCTCGCGAGAGAGCCGTAAGGGTAGAGCCTCTTGTGGTTCACGTCCACTATGAGGCCGCCGTAGTTGCTTCCTTCGTTGAAGAGGGCGAATGACTTCACCTTCTGCAGGGTCTGGTAGTCGATCTCGGTTCCTATCTTGACCTTCTTGCGGCCAGCCTTGGTGTCGCTCTCTCGGTTCTCGATGATCATCCTGTAGTACTCGGCTGCAGTCTTGTCCTGGAAGAGTTCGGCGAGCTGGGATGAGAGCACTTCAGCCTTCTCCCTCCACCTGGCCTCGTTCTCAGGCTTGTTCTTCTCCTGCCAATACTCCCTCTGGATGGTGCAGTCCATCGAAATCTGATAGAGATCCTCCGAAGTTGCGAGTATCTTTCCGTCGTATGAAAGAATGTCTCCGCGCTCAGGGATGACCTTGCTTTCCGAAGTCACGGTTCCGAAGTACTCGAGAAGTTCCTCTTCCGGATGCCAGAAGAACTGGAGCTTCACGATCTTGTATACTGCTGCTATCGAAAAGATGATGAAGAGTACGTATACTGCGTAGAGGAGGTTGCTGGTCCAGTTTGTCTGGACTCTCATGTTCGTGTCCTTGTCTGCCATGCTATTTCCTCCTTACTATTGTCGCAGGCTTTTCGGGCATCGTGACTGTGATGTCCTGTTCTGCGAGCAGACGTACCACGTTGTTGACCTGTCTCATCTCGGCGAGCTGGCAGACCTTCTGGTTGTAGCTGATCCTGGTTTCCTCGAGCAGCTTCCTGTTCTGTTCCCTCTCCACGAGGGTCTCGTCGAACTTCAGGTTCACGAAGATGCAGACAATGCAGAGAACGGCCCCCAGGATGATGTGGGGGAGGAAGCGGTCGAGCTTGAGCACGATGTCGCCACGAGCTACTGACAGTAGCAGGTTGACGGTGGTCTTGCTTATTTTCTTCCAATCCATTCTTCAGTGTCCTTTGTTTCGTTTCCTATTTCTCATCGCCGCATTTGACGGCTATCCTGAGCTTTGCGCTGCGGGCGCGCGTGTTTTCCGCAATCTCCTCTTCCCTCGGCAGGATAGGCTTCCTGTTCACGGCCTCAAGTGGGGCAGAGACCCTACCGTAGATGTCCTTGTCAGCCTTGCCGTCGACGTTTCCGGTCTTGATGAAGTTCTTGACCATCCTGTCCTCGAGGGAGTGGTAGGTGATCACCACCAGCCTTCCTCCGGGCTTGAGCGAACGGGCGGCTCCGGTGAGGAACTTCTCCAGGGATCTCATCTCCTGATTGACCTCGATGCGAAGTGCCTGGTAGACCTTGGCAAGCACCTTGTGCTCAGCGAACTTCGGAAGCATCTTCTCAATTGCCTTGTCCAGCTGGGAGGTGGTCAGAATCTGGGCCTGTTCGCGTGCCTTGCAGATCATGGACGCCATCTTTCGGCTGCCCTCGACCTCTCCGTAGATGCGGAGCACCCTTTCGAGATCTTCCTCGCTGTAGCTGTTGACGAGCTCGGCAGCGTTGAGCTTGGCTTCCTGATTCATCCTCATGTCCAGAGGCGCGTCGAAGCGGAATGAGAAACCTCTCTCTGCCGTGTCGAACTGGTGGGAAGAGACTCCCAGGTCGGCCAGAATTCCGTCTATTCCATCCCTGTAGCCCTGTTCGAGCACATAGTTGTGGATGAATCGGAAGTTATTATGGATGAGAACAAGCCGGTTATCGTCCGGCTTGTTCATCAGGGCGTCACTGTCCCTGTCGAACGCCAGCAGCCTGCCCGCATTGTCTAAGCGTGAAAGTATTTCGCGGGAATGGCCGCCGCCGCCGAAAGTGGCGTCAGCATAGATGCCGAATGGGGCATCACCGACAAGAGCGGTGACGCTTTCATCCAATAATACAGGTGTATGATATTCTGACATTCCGGAACCTCCTATCTATTTGAGATCAGACAGCATTCCGGCAAGAGAGATGTATTCTTCGTTAGAGATTCCGCTGGTTTCGAAGTTTTCCTTCGCCCAGATTTCGATCTTGTGGTCAACTCCACAGAAGATGACTTCCTTCGTTACGCCGATGGATTCGAGTAGGTTCTTTGGGATGCTGATGCGGCCGAGCTTGGCGTCCGGCTGGACGAGTGCCCTGTCACGCATGTACTCCCGCCAGAACCTGGCGTGATTTACATTGAAGAAGTTCAGCTTGGATTTGACATCCTCGGACTGCCGCTCCCACTCCTCGTAGGTCCACATCTCAAGGCAATCTGCGAAGATATCCTTCTTGATGACGAAC
>NZ_JBAEER010000011.1:0-9099 GCF_056207615.1 Candidatus Cryptobacteroides sp.
ATCGCATAGAAGTAAGCGAGTGCCTTCCAGTTCATCACGTCCCACGCTACGGCTGAGTGCCACCTTTCGCCGGCAGGAATGTCTTCGTTGAGGACGCCAGGGGTCTCCTGAGTCGGGACCTTGTACATCCTGACCATGTGGTTGTTGGAGAAATTGATCTCAGGATATCTGTCCACGAGTCTCTCTATCGGGGTCTCCTGGTTCGACTGACCGGAAAGAAGCCAGAGATCGCCCACGAGCACGTCCCTGATCACCTTCTCATTGACCTCTAGAAGGAATGGGCCACCGGCCTTATGCTCAGGCATGATGACGCTCCAGTTGCCCTGGGCGTCTGCCTTGGTGAAATAGTGGGCACCATCGAAGCGGACGGTGACGTTCTCTCCGGGGTCTGCCCAGCCCCATATCTTAAGTTCGGTGTCCCTCTGAAGGACCATGCAATCGGAAATGATCTGCGGAAGTCTTACCTTGGCCTCAGTTGCTCCCGAAAAGAGCATGAGTGCGGCCATCGCGATAGACAGTCTCTTTGTAAAATTCATGTTATTAGATTTGGTGTTATGTCAAAGATAGTAATTATTTCAATTATTGAGTATATTAGCAATTTATTGACGTCTCGTCAGAGCATATTATGAAGAAAAGAATAAACGAAAACAACATAGGTTGGATTGCTGCGGGGCTCGCGTTCCTGTCCTCGTATGCATTCTTCCAGTTTGCGTATCAGTACCATCTGATGCGCAGGGAGCAGCTCAATCTCTTCCTCTATGACGGTCAGTACATAAGCGAGACCTACGATGAAGTAGGCGGGCTCGCGCACTTTCTCGGCGATTTCGTGGACCAGTTCCTGTACTTCCCTGTCGTGGGGCCGATCCTCATCGCGCTTCTTTTGACAGCCGTGGGCATCGTCGTGTACAGGCTATGCCGCATGGTGCTCAGCCGTAAGTTCGCCCTTCCTATCGCTGCGCTAGTGTTCGTATGGTCCTTCATGCGCGAAACCAGCACCCAGTATCTGACACAATATACTGTCGCTTCTCTCGGATACCTTGCTCTTTTGCTGGCTGGACTCTCCATCAAGCCTGCATGGAAGAGATGGGGCGCTGTGTGCGTGTTCTTCGCATTCGGTGTCTTAAGTCTCGGCAAGCCTTTCCATCCTCAGTACGGCCCGCTCTGGGGCACACCTTCGATGGTAATCGAGAAGGTGATGGCAATAGACGTGAACGTGTCCAGGGCAAATTGGGGAAAGGCCTACAAACTTTCGAGGGAGAACCTTCACAATAACGAGGCAAGCTACCTGAGCAACCTCGCGGATGCCGCTAACGGCAGGCTCGGTGACGAGATCTTTTCCCGTACCCAGGACTATACCAACAGCCTTTTCCTATGGGTCAGCGATCAGGTCTCGCAGTTCACCAACGGAATGGCCGGAGAGGCATGGTACAACCTCGGTGACATGACCCTCGCGGAGCAGAGTGCGATCGTGTCGCTGCAGTTCTCTCCGAAACATACTGGTGCGCGCTACATTACCCGCTTGGCACAGGTGACTCTCATCAATGGAGAGTACGGCGCAGCCCAGAAGTACCTGACCATGCTCAGCAAGACCCTCGTGTACCGCAGGTGGGCAATCAGGATGATGCCGGAGAACCATGACCAAAATACTCTCCATTGGCTCGCTGACGCGCGCAAGAACCTTACACATGGCGACATCGTCTATGGAAGGAATGACTTCCGTCCGGTGCTCAAAGGACTTCTCGACGCCAATCCGGACAACTCGCTTGCCCGTCAGTATCTTCTCTGCTACGATCTTCTTCTCTTCGAACTCGATGATTTCATGGCAGACTTCTCGGAGAGGCCTATCGAAGGACGTGCATACGAAGAGGGTGCGCTTATATGGCTTAGTCTCAGGGGCCAGGTCGACGAGGAACACACCAGACAGCTCGGAATCTCGGAGCAGGCAGTCAAGAGACTTGCCCATTTCTACCAGGATCCGGACCGCTACACGAATACGTACTGGTACTATTACATGAGGGAAATGCAGAAGTAAAAGGGACGAACAGATGAAGAAAACAGCGATAATACTTATTTCCATGGCACTCGCATGCTCCGTTCTGGTTGCGTGCAGCGGTATCCACACAACTTCCCTTGCCGGCAGCGAGGGACCTGCGGTGATCTATCCGGACTACAAGGATGTCACCATCCCCGTCAACATCGCACCGCTGAACTACCACTATGCGATGAAGGGCGTCAGGAGCGCCGTGACTACCTTCACTCTCGGCGACAAGAGCGTAACCATGCGCGGGACCCAGGTCGAGTGGAACCTCAGGAAATGGAAGAATTTCATTGCTGACGCGGCCGGAAAGACCATCGAGGTCAGCGCTGTCGTGAAGGCCGACGGCAAGAAGGTCGAGGACAGCTGGAAGATATACGTGAGCGGCGAAAAGGTCGACTCTTACCTCACCTACAGACTCATCGAACCGGCGTTCCAGATGTGGGATGAGGTCTCGATCCAGGAGCGCAACGTCGAGAACTTCGAAGAGGTCGCGATTTGCGACTACAAGCATGTGGACAATTCCTGCATGAACTGTCATATCCATGGCCAGCAGCGCGGCGACCTGTCGATTTTCTATGTACGCGGGCCTAAGGGCGGCGCGATCCTCAACCGCGACGGTAAGCTCAGGAAGCTCAATCTCAAGGACGGGGGCATGCTCTCAGGTACCGTGTACGGCGAACTTCATCCTTCGGGCAGGTTCGGCGTGTTCTCTACCAATATCATCATCCCCGGTCTCCATGCGATGGCCGGAAAGAGGACCGAGGTGTATGATACCGCATCCGACCTCACCGTCGCAGATTTCGACAGCAACAGGATGATCAACCAGGACCATGTCTCACGTGCGGACAGGTTCGAGACTTTCCCATGCTTCTCGGCTGACGGCGAGTATGTCTACTACTGCGTTGCCGACACCGTGGCCATCCCTCAGGACATCGAGAATCTCCGCTACCACCTCGTGCGCGTCTCCTTCGATTCGAAGAGCGGCAGGATGGGAGAGCAGGTCGACACGATATGGAATGCGAACACCCACAACGCGTCTGCATGCCATCCGAAGGCTTCTCCGGACGGCCGCTGGCTGATGTTCACCGTTGCCGACTATGGCACCTTCCCTATCAACCACAGCGAGAGTACTCTGAACATCGTGGATCTCAGGACAGGAGAGGTATGTGCGCTTGATTCCATCCACGACGATGCGTCAGATACCTTCCACAGCTGGTCTTCGGACGGACGATGGTTCGTGTTCGCGAGCAAGAGGGGTGATTCCCAGTTCAGCCGTGCGTATTTCTGCCGCCTGGACGAGAACGGAAATCCGACCAAGCCTTTCATGCTTCCGCAGAAGTCATCGCGCTTCTACGAGAATAGCATGAAGTCCTTCAACGTTCCTGACCTCGGTCGCGAGAGCGTCGGCATCACCGCGGCAGATGCCGGCAGACTGTACGAGCAGGAAAGCGAGCTTTTCGAATAGAATGATTACCTTTGCCGGACAATTCAGATAGCAGGTACAATGAGAAAATTCATACTTATGGCGGCGTTTGTGCTTCTCGCCGCGGTTTCATGCCAGAAAGAGGTCGTCATCGACTACCCTCATGGCTGCATCTACAGGGCAAAACTCAATGTCTTAGATTCTGAGCACCCGAACAAGACCTATCAGTCGGAGATCACGTTCAGCCTCAGGGAAGACCGTTTTTCCATCAAGAACGAGTATACCGGTGAGAAGTCAGTTATGGAATACCAGATGGACGACCATACCGCCCGTGACGAGCAGGGACAGCTCCTCACCTTTGCAGAGAACTGGAAGTCCTTCAAGTACAAGAATCTCACTTACTATATCGAGGATTTCGTACCTGAGCTCTACAACAAATACAAATAGGCCAGGAGCACCTCGCGGCGGTCCTGGCCTTTTCCCCTTTGCTGCTTGGACGAATGTCCTCTGAATTAGAAATTGTAGTAGCCTTTGGCTTCGAAAGCTGTGTGTCAACTGTGTCTGCTGTGTTTGCGCAACGGCTCGGCGGTGCAATATTGGCGCTCACCCATCTCTTCGTCCAGTTCATGGATCGCGAGCGCATCCTTACCTGCCCTTTCGAACTCCATGAGTTTCTGGGCTGCGTCGCATTCTTCCTCCACCTGTTCGTCGATAAACCACTGGAGCCGGCTCAGGGTTGCGTAATCCCCCTCCTGCATCGCGAGACTCACCAGTTCCGTCACCATCTCGGTGACCCTTCTCTCGTGTGCAAGCGTATCTTCGAACATCTCCTGCGGGTTGCTCCATTCCGATGGCACATCGGAGATGGGTTTGAGCGTCACCTTCGCTCCGCATTGCTGCATGTATGACTCGAGTATTCTCGCATGGTCCTGTTCCTCCATCCACTGTACGAAGAACCAGTTTGCGATACCATCCAGTGCCTTGTGGCTGGCGTCGAGCGACATTGCGAGATATAGGTATGCCGACCAGAGTTCGGCGTTGATCTGCTCGTTGAGAGCATGATTCATATTCTTTGAGATCATGGCATAGAAATTTTGTGGTTATAGTTCGATCCTCCATAGTCCGTGCTTGTTGCAGTAGGCGTAGGCTGCGACAGGCTTGTCCTCGCATACGCTGAAATCGGCCTCAGCCGGACCGTCGGCACTGAGATAGCGCAACTGTCCTCCATGCTCAGTCTCCAGATAGATGAACATGATCTGATGTTCCTTGGTCATAGGGTGCGGAGTCGCTCCGATCTTGACCCTGTAGGTGCATTTGTTCACATGTTCGATACATGGGAGATGGTGCTCGATGAGGCTGTCAGTGTCTCTTGGAACGAGCTCTTCCATTTCCCTTCCACAACAGTCAGGATCAACTCCGCTGTCCAAAATTTTTGCGATGAGGTTTCCGCACATCGTACATAAGTAGAATCTTGTTGCCATAAGCTTGAGTCTTAAATGTTTCGGTGTTGCAAAGGTAGAAGATGGCTATTGGTGGATTTAATTAAATTATTAGTATTTTTCTATTGTTGCTATTGATAATATCAATATATTTGCGGCATGGAACTAAGACAGTTAAGATACTTCGTGGCCGTAGCACGCACCCTCAATTTCTCTGAGGCATCACGTCGCCTCTTCATCACCCAGGGAACCCTTTCCCAACAGATACGACAGCTCGAGGACGAGGTCGGCTCGAGGCTTTTCGAGCGCACTTCCCACAGCGTGGCGCTCACCGAGGCCGGAGAGGAGCTCCTCCCGCTCGCGATAGCCACTCTGGAGGCTTCGGACGCATGCATGGAAAGGATGAAGGAGCTTCGCGGTTCCCTTACCGGAACGCTGAACATCGGTACAACCCAGTCCTTCATAAGCGTCGTGGGGGAAGCGGTGAAGAACTTCATGAAGGAGCACCGAGATGTCAAGATCAACGTCAGCGTAGACACCGCGGCAGACCTTCTGGAGAAGCTTCGCGACAGGGAGATCGACATGGCCCTTGCATTCAAGTCCATCGAGAAGTTCGAGGACATCGAGTCCGAGGTGCTCTTCAAGACCAGCCTCTGCGTCGTGGTGAGGGATGATCATCCGCTGGCCGCTCACGAATCGCTGCGCCTTTCCGACCTTTCCGGTCATGGGCTCATACTCCCCGGAAAGGGACTCCAGTCGCGCCGCGCAGTGGATCGCTTCGTCGGAATAGATACGAGCAGCTTGGACGTAAGGGCCGAGTTCAACGACCCTGAGGTCATCATGGACATGGTCCAGAGCACCGGCCTCGCGACAGTAGTCTCACCTATCGGGACATGCTACCGCCCAAAGCTCAGGACCATCCCTCTGGAGGGAGGAAAATTCGTGATGACCGGCTGCGTACACCGTCTCAGGGAAGGCTACCGCAAGCACGCTTCCGAGGTCTTTCTCTCCGCCCTTCGCGATGCGGCTTCTCTCGAGCGAATCAGCAGTGGTCTCACTATGTGAGAAAGTGCTAGGAAAGACTCTAGGAAAACCGAGATTTTCGCATATATTTGCGGCCGTTATTAACATCCTATAGCATAGATGCTGAAAAAGTTATTATTTGTTATGATAGCGCTGACTCTGGCTCTCTCGCCTTTGTCGGCGCAGAATTCCTCATCCAAGTCCAAGACGTCGTCTGTGACACTGACCTTGAAGGTCATTTCCGACGAGGACGGCGAGCCAGTCTTCGGAGCGGCTTGCACCCTTCCGGAGTATGGACTTTTCGGCCTGACGGACGATAAGGGAGTGGCTGTGATCAGCAAGGTTCCTACAGGAAAGACAGAGCTCCTGATCCAGCTTCTCGGATTCGAGGATCACAAGCAGGAAATCGAACTCACTGCGGACAGGACGCTGAACGTCAAGCTCCTCGTTTCATCACTTGCTCTCGAGCAGGTCGTCGTGACTGCGACCTCGAGCGCTGCAGGTTCGTCGACCAGTTCCAACATCGGTCGTATGGCAATCGACCATCTTCAGGCGACAAGCCTCAAGGATATCATGCAGCTTCTCCCAGGTCAGCTGATGACCAACAACGACATGACCTCGGAAGAGAAGGTGACCATCCGTACCCTTTCCAACTCAAGCGCAAACAACGCGTTCGGAACCTCGATCATGGTCGATGGAGTTCCGATTTCGGACAATGCATCCATTTCCGACAAGGTCAGTGGTGCTTCCGGTGGTACCGGCGTCGACCTCAGGCAGATCAGCGCTGACAACATCGAGTCCGTGGAAGTCATCCGAGGAATCCCTTCCGCAGAGTATGGTGATCTTACCTCCGGAGCCGTGATCGTGAACACTAAGGCCGGCTACACTCCGTATGAGGTCAGGGCGAAGGTCAATCCGACGACTTTCAACACCTCACTCGGCAAGGGATGGAAATTCTCCAAGAAGGCAGGTAGCCTCAACGTCAACGCTGACTATGCGAGGGCTTCCGGCGATCCTCGTAACAAGAGCCGATCATTCGACCGAACCAGCGGTGGCATCACCTACAGCAACACCATCGGACGTAACTGGTCCACCACGACGAAGTTCAACTTCAGCAGCATCGTGGACCTCAGGAAGGCAGACCCGGACCTCGAAGTCGAGGGTACCGAGACCGGTCAGAAACAGTACACCCTACGTTTCTCGCACAATGGAAGGCTGTCTCCGAACAGGAAGCTCTCAAGGTCGCTGAACTACTCTCTCGGATTCTCGATGAGCGAGTCGGATTCATGGACCTCGAGCATCGTTGCGACCGACGGCGGAATGCCGGTGATCAGCTCGCTCGTGGACGGTTACTATCAGGTCCCGTACATCACCGAGTCCTACAGGGCCAAGGGCGGCACCGAGTCTCGTCCTATGAACTTCTACTCGAAGATAGGAAACGTTTTCACTGCTAACACCTGGCACGTGAGCCAGCGATTCAACATGGGTGCCGAGTACAAATGGGAATCCAACAAGGCCAGAGGATATTACAACGAGGATGATTTCATGCCGCTGCGCCCGAACAGCAACGGCCGTCCGCGCCCTTATTTCGACATCCCTGCATTGAATCAGATCTCCGCATATTTCGAGGACAACGTGAAGGTGGAAATCAGCAGACACATGGAATTAAGGCTCCAGGCCGGTGTGCGCTTCGATATGCTTCAGCCGGGACGCACCGAGCAGGTGAGCTCAGTCTCCCCTCGCTTCAACGGGTCGTTCAAGGTCACCGATTGGCTCACCTTCCGCGGAGGTTGGGGCATGAACAACAAGACTCCCGGTCTCTCTCACCTCTATCCTGAGCCTAAGTACATGGACCGTGAGGCGGCGATCTATCTCCCTTCTGACGTGACCAAGAGACTGGTGGTCTACAACACCCATGTCACCGAGGTGGAGCGCAACAACTCCCTGAAGAACGCGACCAACAGCAAGACCGAGTTCGGCTTCGACATCAGCCTGAAGAACGGCATGAGCTTCTCTGTCGTTGCGTATCAGGACTACATGAAGAACGGATTCGGCAACCTCACCGAGTACAGCACCTACTACTCGAACTATTACACTGCTGAGAAGGGCATCATCATCGACAAGGACGGCGTTCCTTCCGTGGACTGGGTCAATCCGGCGAGGGTCGACACCGTCTACACCACCAGCGGCCGCATAGGAAATACCCAGGCGAGCCTCGACCGTGGAGTCGAGTTTGACTTCAACCTGGGCCATATCAAGGCGATCAACACCTCCGTGATTCTTTCAGGAGCATATATGGAGAGCCAGACATGGACCACGGGACCGAACTTCTCGAACCCATCCGGAATTCCGGCGAGCTCGGTGTATGCGCAGGGCGGATCGAACACTCCTCCGTTCAAGCTCCAGTACCCAAGCGGCCTTCAGAGGGACATCAACAGGAGGTTCAGTACCAACCTTCGTCTCGTGTGCAACATCCCGAGGATGAAGATGGTGATTTCTGCATCGAACCAGTTCATCTTCTACCAGTACCAGCACAACACCAACCAGAAGAGCGACCCTATCGGTTGGCTCGACACTGATCTGAGCTGGCATCCTATCACCCGGGAGATGCTGGACAATCCGGATTACAGGATCAAGGGCATCCTGCTCTCTTCTCAGAGGAGGAATCCGGCGGACAGCAAGGCTGTGACCCAGCCTCCGATCTGGCTCATGAACCTCAGGCTCACCAAGGACGTATCACGGAACTTCGGTTTCTCGTTCTTTGCGAACAATGCCCTCTATTTCATGCCATACCAGTCAAGCTCATATTCGGGCACGCTCACGGAGAGAAACTCCGGAACTTTCTCCTTCGGAGTTGAACTGTACGTTAAGATATGATGAAGAAATTAGCAATATATACGACGCTGCTTGTGTCCCTGTCCATGCTGGCAGGCTGCACGCGCGAGGCTCCGAGGGAGACCGACAGCTTCATGCTGACCTTCCTTATGCCCGAGGAGTGCAACGGCAACGCATTCTATTCGAACCAGACGGTCCGCATGATCGGTGCCGCCGAATATGAGTTCGAGACCGACATCTGCGGAATGGTGAAGGTCGAGTCCGTGATTCCGGGCATCTATGACATCGTGACCAAGATGGAGATCTCCGGAGCACAGTATAAGGCCATCCTCAAGGAGGAA
>NZ_JBAEER010000012.1:0-23577 GCF_056207615.1 Candidatus Cryptobacteroides sp.
CTCTACCATCGGAGGAAAGGACATCTGGTTCGACGAGGACATCCAGAGGCTCAACGAGGACGGCCGTGGCCGCCATCTCGGACAGTTCAACGGTGATGACCATATCCTCGCAGTATTCAAGGACGGAACCTACTATACCACTGGTTTCGACCTCAGTGCGAAGTACCAGGGTGACCTTATCCGCCTCGAGAAGCTCGACACATCGAAGACCTACACCGTCATCTACTGGGACGGCGAGGCGAAGTGCTACTACATCAAGAGGTTCGGCTTCGAGGTCAGCGACAACAACCCGGTATCCTTCATCAGCGCAGGAAAGGGCTCACGCCTTATCGAGATCAGCGATGACAGGCATCCGCAGATCGAGATCGTATTCGACGGCAAGTGGGAGCACCGCGAGCCAGAGAAGATCGACGCGGAGGAGTTCATCGCAAGGAAGGGTCTCACAGCGAAGGGAAAGAAGGCCAGCCCGATGGATCTCAAGAAGGCGTACTTCGTGGAGCCGCTCCACAAGCCTGAGGACGACATCGTGCCTGAGGAGGCAGAGGACGTAGAGCCGGAGAATCTTGCGGCTGAAGAGATCGAGCCGGAGGTAGTCGGAAAGAATCCTCTCCTTGAGAACCTTCCGGAGAAGCCTCTGGAGGAGCAGAAGCCGGAGGAGCCTGGCGACGATGAGCCTCTCGACCTCAACATCGACGGAGAACTCACCTTATTCTAGTATACCATGATAGTAAGTCTCACAGGATTCATGGGAAGTGGAAAGACCAGCGTCGGAAGATATCTTTCGACGCTGATTCAATATGATTTCCTCGACCTGGATGACTATATCGTAAACGACCAGCAACGCCCTATTCCTGAGATCTTCGCAACCGAAGGAGAGGCTGCATTCAGAAAGATAGAGCGGGATTGCCTGGAAAAGGTGCTGGACGATTATGAAAGCAACGGAAAGTCACTGATCCTTTCTCTCGGCGGAGGTGCGGTGACGACTCCCGAGTGTCTGAAGATGGTCCAGGACCGCACTCAGTGCATATATCTCAAGGGTTCAGCATCTACGATACGTACCCACCTTCTAGGAGGACGAAGCCTCGAGGAGGCCGCAAAGACTCGCCCGCTTCTCGCTGGCAATGGAATAGAAGATATGATGGAGAAGAGATCTCCTATCTATGAAGCGGCCGCGCACAAGGTCCTCCTGATAGACGGACGCAATGTCCCTACCCTCGCCCACAAGATCCAGGAATATCTGAGTATCTAACAGGATTTACTCCTCCACATTTTTGAGGGTGTATCTAAATTCAAATATTTAACAAAATAGTTATAAACACTTATTTAATTTAGAAATATTCTAAATTAAATAAGTGTTTATAACTTTAACCATCAGGCACTTAACAAACAATAGTTGCAATTGTTGAAAACTTTTATCGCGAGAACTGTTGCAATATTTAAATATGCATCCGTACCTTTGTAGTCGTAAGAATAAAACAAACAAGAAAAGATTTGAGCCTATGATGTAGAAAAGATCAGGGCACAAAAAAATGGAGCACAAATCTTGGCGGAAGCGAGCTCCATTTGAGTGCTAAAGACTAGAAATTGCAGGGATCAGTCGCCCCCGCGCGCTGCAATAGCGCTTCAAATGTAGTGATTCTTAACAAAATATCCAAGAGTCACCTTCCGAAACGCTATGCACATACCAGCCGACCGTCCTCGCTAAAGGGGGACTTCGGCAATAGTCATCCCGGTTTTGCCGGGACAGTATGAACCGTATATACTCTGACCCGTTCTGGGGAAGGTATGTGCATAAACATCATCGAGTATGAAGAAAACAATCTTCACATCACTCCTATCCGCTGAAAGGGGGAGCCTCTCAAGCAAGAGGCTATGCGGACTGCTCGGCTGGCTCGTGTGTTCAGCCGTGCTGATAATGTGCACCGTCTGGGACCGTCAGGCCCCAGAGATGGTGAACGTGTTCATCTATGCTTCCACGGCACTTTTAGGCCTGGACAGTGTGATGGATATCTGGAAACCTAGTATTAACACTCAAAAGAGTTTTACTGATGAAGAAGAGTAAAAAATTGTTAATTGTAATCGTCGTATTGCTATCGGCGATGTCCTTATATGTCGGCCCTGATGCATATGCTCAGTCAAAGATTCTTGACGAATATATGATGCCTGAACCTCAGACATGGTCGTTCATCAAATATGGAGGCCAGACTCCAGACCTCTACACGGGCACGGTACGTGCAGAGATTCCAATCTACACCTACAAGGACCCGGAATTCGAGATCCCCGTATTCCTGTCTTATTCGTCCAACGGATACATGCCCAACGTGCAGGCGAACTTCGTGGGACTGGGCTGGACTCTCAACTGTGGTGGCTGCATTACGCGACGCGTGAGAGGAATCAAAGACAATGGAAGTCAGTCCATAGATAATCATTCAGTCTTAGGATATTGGAAGTATGTCAAGGATCAAGTCAGGCTTCCTCTGTTAGAGAGAGCCATAGATGGGACTCAGGAACTGGCGTATTTTTCAGAGGGAGACAGTTTCTACGAGACAGAGTCGGACATCTACATGTTCTCCTTCCCTGGCCATTCCGGCAAATTCGTGATCGGTGATTCGAAAAATGTCATCGTATATGACACGAACGGGCCGTCTGGTGAGTACAAGGTGATTCTAGACGAGTATGACAGATCGACAAACAACTCGAAAATCACCATACTCACCGGTGACGGCTATAGATATGTGTTCGGTGGTTTTGACTCAACGGACAACTCATTTTCACATTCATTCATGAAGCATGACCTGGATGGAAATCCGGTTGGGGGAATCAGCGCAGATGAGAGCAGCGATGATGAACGTTCTGACAGCTGGTACCTGGTCTCAATCACTGCTCCCAATGGTAGGATTGCAACATACAACTATTCGGCAGGCATCGAATATGCTCTGGAGAACGTCGGACCCTATGCCTCAAGGGACAGATATTCTGTGGACTACGACACTGGAGGCAGAAAGCATCTTCGCGGACATTATTCAGCCTCTGCATCAGGTGGCTTTGTAGGTTATAATATTCAGAAGAGCTACATCCCACGCCTTGACTCCATCGAGATTGATGGTGGTTGCGTGATTTCCTTCACATACGGAAACAGATGCCCGGAGATTGGTAAAATGGCCAATGTGACCAGACGCTTGTCAACTCCAAAGAGATTGGAAGCTGTGTCCGTCACCTATCATGATGGTGTTTCATCGATCCCTCATTCTCTTCTTCACTGTGCCCTTGGGTATTCGTACACACATGGAAATCCGGTTTTGCTCCTGAAAGACGTCCATGTCGAAGGGAGCGGCCATTACAGGATGGCCTATCATTCGGAGGACTCCGAGTTCCCATATCAGGGTACCGCGTGCATAGATCATTGGGGCTACTACAATTCAAATCCCGAGTCTTCCCCGACCGGTCTACTTCCCGATGTTGTGCTTGAGGACGATTATCGAGAAACCGTTCAGGGCAACCGTCGTTCACCGGATGCCTCGAAGTCCGTCTACGGCATGCTGGAGAGTCTGTATTATCCTGCGGGCGGATATACGGAGTACGAATATGAACCACATTACTATTCTCGGAGGGTTGAATCAAGTTCCAGTGTGAATTATGGCAAGCCGGTTCTTGGCACCCCGTCAGACTCGCCTACGGAGGCGGGAGGTCTGAGAATACGAAGGATTGTCGACCATGCATCAGACGGCGTGGAGTCCGAGCGTACTTATTCCTATACAGACGGGGATTTAAGCTCGGGAATCATGCTGAACTATCCGAGATACTCTCAGGTGTTGTTTGTGGCAGGGGCAGGACTCAGCTACTATAAAAACATCGTATCCAGTTCGATTCCGTCATATATTATGGATCAGACGTATATTGAATATTCAAAGGTGACTGAAACCTATGGTGACGGTTCATGCCAGATGTCGTATTTCAGCAGCTATGCTGACACTCCGGACGAGACCGAAGACATAGATGAGGCTGTCATCGACGGAACACACGGAACCATTCCTCACCCAAGCGTAATCTATCCTTCGCATAGCGGTAATCTCCTGATGTCCTATTCATCCCGCTACCTTATGCGTGGTCTTCTCACCAGGAGGGAGACAAGTGACAATCATGGGGATATCGTCAAGGTTGAAGAAATGACTTATGTCGGTGACGGAGGTCAGTACACAGGTAGCGTCCATTTCTCGACCGAGAATGCATACATTCTCAGGAACTACCTTAGCGACCGCTCCGTTGCGACATGTAGGACAGCGATTGACGGCTCCGAAGTGCTGGTCTCCAACACATATAATGACAGGCACCAACTTATGACGAGGGCAATCGTCGGCCAGGACCAGAGAGTGCACAAAACATATATGTACTATCCTCAGGATGCTCCGCTGTCGAACAGCACCGTAGAACGGCAGATGGCAGATTCCGGAAGGATTGCAAAACCTATCTGCGTGGTGGAGACTTTTGGCAGTGATGGGTTGGAAAGCATAGTGTCTGCCACGAATGTTCGGTACAAAACTCTCGATACCGGCACCTTGCGTATGTTCGTAAAGGCATCAGAAGGAAAGCTCGTCGTTCCCGTATCTACCCCTTCCCCTTTTACATGGTATACCGTGCGCAGTCAGGCCAGGAACCTTCAGATTAAGACTGTATTGTCTTATGATGTCTATAATTCCTTGGGCCGTCCATGCGCGGTGACCGACTCCAACGGCATCCAGTCTCTGCTGCTGTGGGGTTACGGCGGTCTGTACCCTGTCGCCCTGATTGCGAACTGTACAATACAGTCTTTCTCGTCTTCTGGTATCATCCTGACGGCTGACTTGGGATGGTCGGGTCTTGTGGGAGATCAGGAGCCGAGGGTCCGGTCCATTCCCGGTGCATCAGTCACCACGTGGAAGTATCTTCCTTTCGTGGGTGTCACCGAGAAGCGAGGCCCTGACGGTAGGAAGGCGACCTACGACTATGACGACTACGGCCGTCTTGTGTCGGTCAAGGATACAGACGCCGATAAGGTCGAAGAATATCACTATAACATAATAACAGAATAGAATATGAAAAACCATATACTTAGAATATCATTCATAGCATGCCTCGTCGTCGGTCTTCTGACGGGGCGTGCCCTCGGGGCGGCCCCGGCAGTTGACATCGTCCCGGACTACGAGATCCATTTCACGAATGCTTGCGAGAGCTACGACGGCAGTGCCGTGCCGGACAAGTATGTGAGCGACTCTGGAGGTACAGTTCAGGTGGCCTTCTGGTGGACCGGTATCCCATACACACAGTCACAACTGCTTAGCCGCATTAGTTCGGCACTCTCAGGCTCGGGCATAACGGTGAACATAAACAGATACACCACTAACACCGGTGCCGGTATGCCTTCTGTATCTTTCGTGCTGACGTTCCCCGCGCTTCCGGAATTGCGAGACATGCTCCGCGTCCGTGTGAGCGGCGGCGGGGTCACGTCGGACATCATCCAGATTCCCCCTCAGAGCATCACCAGCAATGACAGGAACTGGGTCGAGACGCGCCGTTACTTCGGTACCGGTTCGTCAGATTACGTGAGCGACATCGTCTACTACAACGGCCTCGGCCTCCCTGAGCAGTCGGTGAGCAGCGCCGCCTCAGGTCGCGGAAGGAGCATCATCACGCCCGTGACCTACGACGACTGTCTGAGAGGCGACGCGAGGGAATGGCTTCCTTTCGAGTCGACCGTGAGCACGGGAGTGTTCACCTCGAACGCGACTTCCGCGTCCAGGTACTCTTCCACCTACGGCGCGCAGGAGAGCGGCCATGCCTTCTCGGAGAACGTGTTCGACTCGTATTCTCTGAACAGGAAGGTGTCGTCCCGCAAGCCAGGCCTCGCCCACAGCACCGCGGACAGGAAGTCCGTGACGGAGTACGGCATCTCGACCTCGGCGGATCAGGTGAAGAGGATAGTCTACGACCCGTCCACGAGGAGCATCACGGTACCGACCAACCCCTCCCCGTACGTGGCCGGCTATCAGAAGACGGTGACCACCGACGAGGACGGCAGGCGAAGCGCGACCTTCACGGACTCGGAGGGCAAGGTCATTCTCTCGAGGGTCTACGATAAGGACCCTTCCGGTGAATACGTTCCGTATGCTGACACCTACACGGTCTATGACGGTGCAGGTCGCCCGCTGTGGGTCATCAGTCCCGAGGGCTCGGCCCTCATTGGTCCGGAGGCCCTCTATACGGAAAGCGGAGACGTGGCGAAGAAGTGGACGACGGTCTACAGATACGACGGCTACGGCAGGCTGACCGGTAGGAGGCTTCCCGGCTGCGGATGGGAGGATTACGTGTACGACAGGGGTGACAGACTGGTCCTGGAGAGGGATTCGACCCTCCATGTCCAGAACCGCTGGATATATCACGTGTACGACAACCTCGGCAGGGAAATCGAGAGTACGGTGGTGAGCAGCACATCTTCAAGGGAATCCATTCAGGCGAACTACGACACGACCCCAGCCCCGAACTCCTATCCATACCCGAGCCATGCCGGCAGCGTCGGCGCTGACTACAGGAAGCCATACACCTCGATCGGCAGCTTCACTCTCGTGAAGCAGCTCTATCAGGCGAGATATGGGAACTACAAATACAGGACAGGCACCAGCACGACATCGACAGCAACGTTTACCGTTCCTTCCACCCTTGCCTTCTCTGCAGTGACGGGCGTCGTCAGCGGCGAGTCCGGTAATACGAACAATCTGAAGGTCTACGAGAAAGTGTGGATGCTTGACGAGAGCGTCAGCAGCACATCTTCGAACGGCTATGTGGAACGAGCCTTCTACTATGACGGCAAGGGCCGTCTCATCCAAACGGTGGAACGTAACCAGTCAGGCGGAATAAGCAGAATCAGCACTAGTTATGATTTCAGGGGGCAGCCTCTGCAGATCAGCGAGCAGCACTCTTTCTCGTCATCGTACAAGAAGGCGTCCACGCAGTCAAGGACCGTGACCTACTCCTATGATAACCGTGGTCGCGTGCTCACGGAAGCGGTGCAGGTGAACAGCCTCCCAGAGGCGACCGTGTCGTATTCGTACGACGGAATAGGCAGACTTTCCGAAGTGACCTACGGCAACGGTGTCAGCGAGTCGAGGACCTACACTGTCCAGGGCTGGCTGAAGGAGATCTCTGCCCTGGACTCGAGCCGTGACACCCTGTTCAGGGAGACGATGAGGTACTGGGACGACCCGGAAACTGCAGATGGGAATTCTCATCCTCTGTACAGCGGAATGATCTCGGGCGCGGACAGCCGCAACGGAAGCGGGATGTCATCGTCGGGAACTCTTGATTATGACTACAGTTATGATTACCTTTGGCGACTGACGGAGGCGAGCCTCCCCGGCACTGACAGCTGGGCCGAGAAGGGCATCACCTACGACAGGAACGGCAACCTCAGATCTTTGACAAGACACGGAGTGTCGGGAAGCGTACTCGATGCGCTGAACCTAAGCTACACCGGCAACCGTCTCGCGGCGGTATCCCATTCGGGCGGGACATGGTCTTACGGCCATGACGGCTCTGGAAGGATGACCTCCGACGGCAGGCTGGGCGGCATCGCGGTTCAGTACGGCGAGACCGGTCTCCCGAGGAAGACCATGGGTCCTCCGGGCAGCGGTATCACGACGACGGAGTATTCGTACCTGGCAGACGGGACGAGGCTGGGAGTCACTCAGAACATCGGCACCTCGTCATCGACGATTTACGGATACCTGAGCTTCGGCGGCGTGGGCATGATCCAGCTGGGCTCGAACCTCAGCTTCGAGAGCAGCGTGTTCGACGGCGGAGTAATCCAGAGCGGCGGCGTGAGGTACTTCACGAGGGATCACCTTGGTAACACAAGAGTGGTCACCGACGGAAGCGGCAATGTCGTCGAGAGAAACGATTACTATCCGTTCGGCGAGAGGCACCAGGACAGCTCGATACCAACGGTGAACAGCAACAGGTGGCGCTTTGCGGGCAAGGAGATTCAGCCTCTGGGAGGTACGGGCTGGCTTGACTTCGGCGCAAGGCAGTACGACAGCTTCCTGGGACGATGGACTACTGTGGACCCTCTCGCGGAGAAGTATCCGGGGATCAGCCCTTACTCCTACTGCGCGGGGAATCCGATCAACTTCGTGGATCCGGATGGCAGGATAATAGGAGATCCTGTTAAGAATCCAACCATACGGCATAATAGAGCAAGTAATTTATACGGCGAAAATATTCGTTTGTACAAGGGAGAGCTTAGAACTCATCAAGGATTTGATTATTCGGCGCCAGTTGGAACAGATGTCATGGCAGTGAAAGAAGGAGTGGTATACCAAGTCAGCGATGGTCATCCTAGCTACGGGACTACTATCACAATTAAACATGAACTAGATGACAAGACCGTGTTATATTCATTTTATGCGCATTTGTCTGATACTTTTGTGAAAGAGGGTGACTCTGTTTCAGAAGGAGATGTGGTTGCACTGTCTGGTAAAACGGGAAATGCAGCAGGGCAAACCATTAGTGAGGAGCATTTACATTTTGAAGTCCGGAGTCAACCGAATAATGCTTTAGGATTGAAAGGTAAAATCGACCCCAATGAGCTTGTTGATACTAAATTTGTTTCCCAGGACCCTCAAAGAAAACCCCAAACCTCAGTGGGAGTCATAAAAATTGAAAAAAATGGAACTCAAACGAAAATGGACATTAATTAGTGTCCTATTATTAATAACCCATATGTTATGTGTGTCCTGCGGCACCAACTACCAATTAACGCAAGATCTTAAGAGCAAATTTTGGCCGATTAGCTCTTTATATGATGGTGGGGAGGTGCATGACCTTTACAGTGAACTAATATCAGATGTTAGGAGAGTCGGTCCGCGGAAGGGTTCAGTTCTATTTCTGTATGAGAATGATATGCAAGAACAGTGTTTTTCTGTTGTTGTGACTGACTTATTGTGTAAGTCTTTCGCAAAGACGGATTGGATATATGTCATGGAAGATTTTCCAGAAGAACTTTGGTTGCAGGATTCCAAAAAGTCAAAGCAACTAATTAAGTCCATTAGCCTTGGGGTGGATTGTGTGCGAATACAGATAGGTACGAGTTATAGAGAATATGCGCTCACAACGTTTTCTCCCCAATGATGCCAAGATCATGCATGATGCTTCTAATGGTGATTGTGAAATATTCGAGAGCACTATTGTTCATATACACCTGCGGACGGCTAACATAAGCACCTCTGCGAGGACTTGAGGATATAAGAAAAGCAAGTCCAGAATTTGACATGTACCCCGAAAGTTTTTTCTAACTTTCGGGGTTTTGTTATGTCATAATGAAAAAACACACACGTATACAGATCGATTGAAACTGTATCCTGTATCGTCGTTCATATTGTTGACATCAGTAACAACAAATGCACAAACGGAAGCACCCTGGATTCTATCTACGGACCAGGATTCTCCAGCCCCACGGCTCGAGGACGGGGCAGATGAGTTCATCCTCGAGAGCCTCACCGCTCACGGCATCCTCCCAAGTCATCTCCTCAGGAAGAGCGCAGGTGAGATAAGTATCGGTGAAATTTGCCATGACAAGTACCTGCTCTTTCTTGAGCGACCTCGTGAAAGCGAACACTCCGTCAGGTACCCACTGGTCCTCAAGTATGGTGAAGTCACCTTGCCTGAGCGAAGGACGCTGGTGACGTATAGTCGTCAACGGCCTGTAATCGTAAGTGGTGTCCTGTCCGAAGGCAATCATAGGATGTCCCTGAGGAAGGGTGAAGGAGAGCATCGCCATATTGTCCTCAAGACTGCCAAGACCCTCAGCAGCCACATCTGACCTGTCTTCGGTATACAGTATCGCACGGGCTGGGTCAGGATAACGGGACGCCTCGGAAATGACGAAAGCGCTCAAGGCGGAAACCGCCGCGCTGTCAAGAACCGGGTCTTTCGTCAGGGAATAGAAGCTTCGTCCCAGCCTGACGTCGTGGTCGAAGGATTCGCTATAGTTCCATGCGATCACGGTCCTCATACCCAGCTTACGGGCTGCGGCGTCGAAGGCTTCCAGGCTGTCGCTGTCCGCACGCCTGTCGCTGAGCCACAGAATGTCGATACCGAGATCCTTCAGCCGAGGCAGCTCTGCCACGGCTGCGGCATAGGTTCCTTCCTGGGTAAACTGACGCACATCCATCTCATATATCACGTCCGCAGAATTCCTGCAGCATCCCAGCGCAAGAAGCGCAAGGGCAAAGAATGAGGCAATCCGTTTCATAGTATCTCTGTCTAGCATCGTCCGGAAGCCGCGATGAGCTCCGAAACCATCTTGTTGAAACCATCCGACGCAAGGATATCCTCCATGCAGATATGCATCCTGTACCTCCAGTTGTATGGGCAGATCGCAGGGATGTTGATTCTCTCGTCTTCCACAGGACCGTCATAGCAGAGCTTCGCATCGAGCGCAAGCCAGTCCTGGAGAGGGAGTATCACGAGCTTTGCCGGAGAAGCGAGATGCTGCTCGATTATCATTCGGCATATCTTCTCGTCGCAGCTTGCCGGTGCATCGCCATCCATCCCGAGCATCTCGTTGTAGAAACGCTGAGTGAGTTCCCTGTCTTCCTCCCACCATGCCCTGATAGGGTTCATGTCGTGGGTTGAGGTGGTGCAGACGCAGGCATACGGATACTTCGCCGGATTACCGAAAGCCACGCCATATTCCTTTGGCATGCGCTGGATCTCGAGCGATATCACGTTGAGACGAGCCATCACCTCCGGCACGCACGCAGGAATCATTCCGAGATCCTCGCCGCAAGCAAGCATGTTCGTCGATCCCAGGAGAGCGGAAAGCTTCTTGAGCGCAGTCTCCTTCCAGAAATCGTTGTGCCTGTAGTAGAAGAAGTCATTGTAGAGATCGCCGAGCTCCTTCTGGGCAACGATGCGGGGATGATACCATCCCGGTCTATGAGGATCTTCGATGAAAAGTTCCATCTTCTCAGCATATCCCATCTCCCTGAGTTCCTCCTCCGAGTACGGCATCGCAGGGTTGAAATGTCCCTCGAGGCCGCTCTTGATAGGCATAGGAATCTCCCAGATGCGGAAGAATCCGAGTATGTGGTCGATGCGGAATGCATCGAAATAGTCGCTCATCTTGCGGAGGCGTCCCTTCCACCAAGCATAGTCATCCTTGGCCATCTCCTCCCAATTGTAGGTCGGGAAGCCCCAGTTCTGACCATCCACCGCAAAGGCATCAGGCGGAGCACCTGCCTGCGAATCCATGTTGAAGAGCCTTGGATTCTGCCATGCATCCGCGCTGGTACGACTCACTCCTATAGGGAGGTCTCCCTTGAGGAAGACGCCATGGGCATGGGCATAGTTCCTCACCTCGCGGAACTGCGCATCGAGGTGGTACTGCACGAAGCAGTGGTACGCGATCTCCTTCTTGTTCGCGTCGCAGTAGACCTGGACCTTCGCAGGAGTATATACTGCCATGTCACCCCATCTCGAGAATTCTGCAGTCTTGTACTCGTCCCTGAGCGCACAGAAGGCAGCATAAGGGATGAGCCAGCTCTTGTTTGCCTCAACGAAATCCTTGTATGCCTTCCTCCTTGCCACTGCCGCACCGCTGGCTGCGAAAGCCTTGCGAAGGTAACGGTTCTTGGCCTGGTTCACCTTCACATAGTCAATCTTCTCGAGAGAGTTGAGTTCCTTCTGGAGAGCCTTGAACTCCTCGTCCTCCTCGATTCCGAGGTCCTGGAGATGAAGGAACTGAGGATGGAGGGCGAAGGTGGAATTGGCATTGTACGGGTATGAGTCCATCCAGTCCCCGGTCATGGTGGTATCATTCACCGGAAGAATCTGAATGAGTGTCTGGCCTGTCTTCTGGGCCCAGTCCACGAGCTTCTTGAGGTCCCTGAACTCGCCCACGCCGAAATCATCCGCCGTACGCAGGGCGAATACCGGAATCGCGGTACCGGCCCCCTTCCATCCCGGGATGTCCGACCATGTATCCCTGACCGAAGCCTTCGCGGTCTTCAGGTCGAGTGTATGGGCACGCCACTCGTGCCTAGTCGAGAGGCCGTCGGTCACGACCTCGTAGAAGTATTCCACGGATTCCTTATCTCCGAAGAGGGTGAAAGCCTCGACGTCTACCGACCATATCCCGTCTGCGACATAGCCCATAGGAAAGGCCCTGTCTCCCGAGCGGAGGACGAGGTTCTCGCCCCAACGGGTCCAATATTCTATGCTGAAATTGATTTTCATTCTTTTCGCCTTATTTCTTCAACCTCTTCCAGTTCACAACCGGAAGCACGAACGCAAGGAACGCTGCCACAAGCCAGAATATGGACACGGGAACGAAGTCGTAGCTTCCGTCGATAGCCTGATAGCCTTCGATCAGATAGCCGCTGACCACATCCTGTATTCCTGCAGCCACGTAGCTCGAGATACCGACGATACCGAGTGCCGCGCCGGTAGCCTTGCGAGGGACGATGTCCAGTGCCATGAGACCTGCCACGATGCAGTAGAGGACCCCGACCGCGAGACTGAAGAGAGAAACGTAAACTATGTTCATCGCATAGCCACCTTCAAGGAAGAGGAAGCCTGCGAGAGATGCCATTCCGATGAAGCCGGAAAGAAGGGCCGGCTTCGCCCTGTCACCCTTGAAGACCTTGTCCGAGAGCCAACCAGCAGCTATAGTTCCGAGTACGCCGGATGCTGCCGACCATGCGATGATCTGCGTCGCCGACTCGAGGCTGAAGCCCTTTGCTTTCTGGAGGAAGAGCACTCCCCAACCGGAAAGCGCGTACTTGGTGATGTAGATGAAGGCGCTGGAAAGAGCGATCACCCAGATGCCCGGATGGAGCAGCACCTTCTTCTGGAGTATGCTGACCTTCTCCTTGTCCTCGGTGGTCACTGCCTCGTCAGAAAGCTCCTGGATCGAGCGGAGCCCACGGCTTTCGGGAGTATCGGTGACGAAGATGATGATTATTGCCGCGCCGATCATTCCAATCACGGACGACACGATGAAGCACGACTCCCATCCGAGCTTCGCCACGAGGAAGCCCAGAAGGTTGAAGGTAAGGAACTCGCCCAGGTAAGGGGTAGAGCTCAGTATGCTGTACCACGTTCCCCTTTCCTTGAGAGGGAACCACCTCGAAAGGCTGATCACCGCCGGTGCCGATCCCATCGACTGAGCCCAGCCGTTCGCACCCCAGAGGATCGCGAAGAGCAGCATGAGAGCGAAGGAAGGTATGGTGATGATATCCGAGGCATATCCGAGTCCGCCGAGCAGGAGATTTATCAGGGACGACACGAGGAGTCCGGTCGCCATGAACCTCCTGATGTTGCAGTAGTCCGCGACGAAACCGTTCATGAACTTGCCTATGGCATATACGAAGAGCATCGCAGAGCCTATCAGACCGAGCTGGCTTGCGCTGAGCACTCCGCCGTCGATAAGAGGCTGCTTGACCACGCTGAGCGCCAGGCGACACACATAATAGAGACTGTAGGCCGTGCAGGCTCCCCAGAAAGTCCTGTTCCTGAGTTGTCGGTACACTTCCTTCTCCTTGTCTGCAGGAACCTTTTCTGCAGACGGAAGGCTGACCTTATATATCGATAATAGATTCATTCCACTTCAATTACGCGTGCAAAAGTAATAAAATATATGAAAAAAGCCGGTCCCCTCCCCAAGGAACCGGCTTCGTATATAAAACGAACTTAACAAATAGACAAGGAAAAGAGTTTTCACATGTCCGAGGACAAAGTTAAAGATTTAAAACCAAAATCCAAGTTTTTGGTTAAAAATTTTTAGAGCGACTTACGATTAAGTTCATTGACGATATTCTTTCCTTCAGGAGTGTAAGCATATGCCATTGCCTGAGCAGCAGCTTCTTCCACTTTCCTGCGGACTACCTTAGAGGTACTGTTGAGCTGACCGTTTGCTGCGGTGAAAGGCTCAGGAAGCACAACCGTAGCTGCCGGGAGCCACTTCTCAGGGAACTGACCGGCATGGCTGCCACCCTTGCGGAACATGTTCACTTCCTCGCCGAGCTTTGCAAGCATCTTGTCCTTTGCCTCTGCAGACTCGATATCGAGGGTAGGGAACTTCTCCTTGATGTACTCCTTGAGTGCATCCTTGTTAGGAACCATGAGAAGGATGGTGTAAGGATCCTGGCTGTTGTGGAGAACTGCACCGTCGATGTACTTTGAGCCCTCGACGTATGACTCCTCCATGAGCTCAGGAGAATACTTCTCTCCGTCTGAAGATATGAGGAGAGCCTTGAAGCGGCCGACCACGTAGAGAATCCTATGATCCTCTGGCCAGATATAACCCATGTCTCCGGTGTGGAGCCAGCCTTCCCTGACGGTCTCGGCCGTACTCTTAGGATTCTTCCAGTAACCAGCCATCACGTTCTCGCCCTTCACGACGATCTCGCCGAGCTGACCGGCAGGAACCTCGTTTCCGTCACTGTCGCAGATCTTGCACTCCATAGGCTGCACGAGACGGCCGGAAGAGCCCATCACGTAACGGACAGGAGAGTTAGCACAGATGATAGGAGTTGCCTCGCTGAGTCCGTAACCCTGGAAGATAGGGACTCCGATGGCGTAGTAATATCTCTGGAGATCGA
Organism: Candidatus Cryptobacteroides sp.; assembly: GCF_056207615.1. Lineage (NCBI taxonomy): Bacteria > Pseudomonadati > Bacteroidota > Bacteroidia > Bacteroidales > Candidatus Cryptobacteroides > Candidatus Cryptobacteroides sp. The sequence goes on from NZ_JBAEER010000012.1 coordinate 14,634, forward strand.
TGTCGAGGAGCGCACCGCCGCCTACGAAGAACTTCATGCGTCCGCCGAAGCCTGCCTCACGAACGCTCTGGAACACGAGCTTGTCGAAGAGGGCCATGAGAGGCTTTCTCCACCAGTTGAGGATACCGCCGGCGTTGTAGACCTCCTTGTTGTATGCGATAGCGTTCTTGACAGCGAAGTCGTAGAGCTTCTGGATGGTAGGGCTCTTCTTCTTGATTCCGGCCTCGATACCCTTCTTGAAGTTCTTGCTGAGTGCAGGAACTGAGAGCATCACGTGCGGACGGATCTCCTTGATTGCGATAGGGATGTTGCGGAGAGCCTCCATACCGCCCTTTCCTGCTGGAACGGTCGCGATAGAAGCGCCCGAATACATCATGATGTAGAATCCTGCGACATGTGCGAAGCAATGGTCGAGAGGGAGGATGATGAGCATCACGTAATCAGGTGGGATGGTGATTGCGGTAGATGCCTGCTCTACGTTCGCGGTATAGTTGCGGTGGGTAAGGAGAATACCCTTAGGGTCTGCAGTGGTACCTGAGGTGTAGCTGATGGTAGCGTAGTCGTCTGGAAGGATGGATGTGTACCTTGCGACGAACTCGTCCTTGTGCTCAGCGAGGAATGCGTCTCCGAGCTTCGCCACCTCGTTGATGCAGATCTCCTTGTCCTGGTATGAGTCAAGCTCATCGAGGACGATCACCTTCTCGAGTGCAGGGCACTGGTCGAGGGTCTTGCGCACCTTCGAGAGATGGTTGCGGGAAACCAAGATATATCTGGCCTCAGAATGGTTGATCCTGAAGAGAAGCTCATTCTCGTCGAGGCTTACCGAAAGCGGAACGTTTACCGCGCCTGTATAGAGGATTCCGAGCTCGCCGAGAATCCAAAGATTGCGTCCTTCCGAGAGAAGGCATACCTTGTCTCCCTTCTGGAGGCCAAGGGACATGAAGCCAGCTGCTATCCTATACGCCTGCGCCTTGGTCTGGCTGAATGTTGTCTCTGTCCACACGCCGTCAACCTTCTCGCGAAGGAAAGTGTTCTGAGCGTACTTTTCGCAGTATTTCTCCACGAACTGGACGATGGTAAGTCTTTCTGTCATCTTATAGTCTGTTTTTGTAAGAATGTTGTGTTTTCCTGTTGGCACGCCTACTCTTGAGGGAAAAGGCCGAAGAGTTCCGCGTCAATCCTGTCGCAAACCTCCTGGAAATCCTCAGGACGGTTCTCGAACTTGATCCTGTCGACGTCAAGGATGAGGAGCCTGCCCTTGTAGTCCTTCACCCAGTTCTCATATCTCTCGTTGAGTCCGGTGAGATAGTCGATCCTGATACTCTTCTCGTACTCGCGGCCGCGCTTCTGGATCTGCGCAACGATGTTAGGGATAGACGACCGAAGATAGATCATCAGGACAGGCGGATTGACAAGGGACATCATCAGGTCGAATAGATCCGAATAGTTCTCGAAGTCCCTGGTGGTCATCAGGCCCATGCCGTGGAGGTTGGGCGCGAAGATGCGTGCATCCTCGTAGATGGTCCTGTCCTGGATGATGACCTCACTGCTCTTCGCGATGTCAACGACATCCTTGAAGCGCTTGTTGAGGAAGTAGATCTGGAGATTGAAAGACCACCTTTCCATATCCTCGTAAAAATCAGAGAGATACGGATTGTAGTCCACAGACTCGAACTTCGGAGTCCAGCCGTAATGGGCTGCGAGCATCTTGGTGAGCGTCGTCTTGCCGCTGCCGATGTTACCTGCAATTGCTACGTGCATGATTTCTATTGTATCAATTCGACAAAAATAGTAAAACTATTTCGTATTTTTGCAGTAAACAAGTCCAAGCAGATATGAAGGGAGCCAGAATATTCCGTTTCAACGATTTCCAGTCGAATTGCATAGTCCTCTGGGACGCCGCAGGAAAGTGCGTCGTAGTGGACCCGGGATTCATCGACAAGGAAGAGAAAGCCGAACTCTATGACCATTTCAGGGAAGAAGGTCTCACACCCGAGAAGATCTTCCTGACCCATGGCCATTTCGACCACATCTACGGAGTGGCCGAGCTCGCGAAGGACTACGGCATCCCTGTCTACATGGCACCGCAGGAGAAGGAACTCGTCGCCGCACAGGGACAGTCCGCAGCTCTATTCGGCCTTCCGAAGCCGGACTGCAGCTTCGAGACCGTCGACATTGCGGACGGTGAGATCGTCAGCGTGGGAGACATGAACTTCAAGGTCATCGCAACCCCGGGCCACACCCCCGGCGGAGTGTGCTGGTACGAAGAGAAGGCCAAGCTCATCCTCACCGGAGACACCCTCTTTGCAGGAAGCATTGGACGCACGGACATGCCCGGAGGAGACTATGATGCGATCATCCGCAGCCTCCTCGAGAAGCTCATGCAGATAGACGGGGACGTCGACGTGCTCCCCGGCCACGGCCCATACACCACCATCGCCGACGAAAGGACCAAGAATCCTTTCCTCCAGCCCTTCAATGAGCCGTACGAAGAAGAATAGAAGATGAGTGACAAGTTCATAGAGATACACGGGGCGAAGGCCCACAACCTCAAGGGAGTCTCGCTCGACATTCCGAGGAACGAGTTCATCGTGATCACCGGACTCAGCGGAAGCGGCAAGTCGTCTCTTGCGTTCGACACCATATACGCGGAAGGCCAGCGCAGGTACATGGACACTCTGTCCACCTACGCGAAGCACTTCATGGGCATACTCGAGAAGCCCGAGGTCGAGAGCATCGAAGGACTCAGCCCTATCATCGCGATCGAGCAGAAGACAACGGGCAGCAATCCTCGCTCCACCGTCGGCACCATCACCGAGATATACGATTTCCTGAGGCTCCTCTACGCGAGGGCATCGAAGGCCTACTCCCCTGCGACAGGCAAGGAGATGGTCCGATACACCGACGAGCAGATCGTGGACCTCATCATGGAAAGCTATGCAGGGCGCAAATGCTACCTCCTCGCACCGCTGGTACGAGGTAGGAAAGGACATTACAAGGAACTCCTTGCCCAGCTTCGCAAGCGCGGCTACACCCATGTCCGCATCGACGGCGAGATCACCGACCTCGCCACCACAGAGTCCCTGGACAGGTACAAGGTCCATTTCGTGGACCTCGTCGTGGACAGGCTCAAGCCCCAGGAGGGAGACGTCAAGAGAGTTCGCGAATCCGTCGCATCCGCCCTCAACTTCGGTAAGGGCTCGGTTGCGGTGATGGACATGGAGACAGCGGAGGTAAGACACTACTCGAAGAATCTCGTGTGCCCGGACACCGGTCTCTCGCTCCCGCAGCCGGAACCGCACTCATTCTCCTTCAACTCCCCGCAGGGCTACTGTCCTCACTGCAAGGGGCTGGGAATGATAGTGGACGTGAACATCGACACCATAGTTCCCGACAAGAGCCTCTCCATCGCAGACGGCGGACTCGCCCCTATCGGCAAGATGCGCGAGAGCCGCAAGTTCGACATCATACGCGCAATCTCGAGGAAGTACGGATTCTCTCTCCATGAGCCAATCGCAGACATTCCGGAGGAGGCGCTCGCCCATATCATCTACGGCTCCGACGAGCTCTTCCGCGTGGGAGAAGGCTCGCTCTCGGAGATGGTCGCGTTCGACGGAATAGTCGAGGACATCGAGGACAAGGTCGTATGTCCGATATGCGGCGGCACCAGGCTCAACAAGGAGACGAGCTACTTCAAGATCGACGGGATGACCATCTCCGAGGTGGCGGCCATGGAGATCAGCACCCTCCACGAATGGATATGCTCGCTCGACGACAAGTTCGACAACAGGGAGAAGACCATCGCATACGACATACTCAAGGAGCTCAAGGAAAGGACAAGGTTCCTCATCGACGTGGGACTCGAATACCTTTCCCTCGACAGACCTACCGGCTCGCTTTCCGGAGGAGAGAGCCAGCGAATCAGGCTCGCCACCCAGATCGGATCGCGTCTGGTGAACGTCCTCTACATACTCGACGAGCCTTCGATCGGCCTCCACCAGAGGGACAACCGCAAGCTCATCGCATCTCTGAAGAGCCTCCGCGACGAGGGCAACACGGTGATGGTCGTAGAGCATGACGCCGAGACCATGCAGTCTGCCGACTGGCTCATCGACGTCGGCCCCGGTGCAGGATCCCAGGGAGGAAGGATATGCTACAACGGTCCGTCATCCGCTGCGATGGAAGCCTCACGCGGCGGGAAAGCCGCGGACACGGAAGAAGGCGTATCCGCAGAAGACGAATCATTGACCCTGAAATATCTCAGGGGAGAATGCTCGATAGACATTCCTGCGCAGCGCAGGCCGGGCAACGGAAACATCCTCCAGCTTAAAGGCTGTACGGGAAACAACCTCAAGTCAGTGGACGTGGACTTCCCTTTGGGCTGCCTGATCGGAATCTCCGGAGTCTCAGGCAGCGGCAAGTCTACGCTCATCAACGAGACCCTGATGCCAATACTCAAGAACAAGTTCTACCGCAGCAAGCTCAAGCCTCTTCCTTACGAGGAGATCCACGGGGTGAAGCATCTGGACAAGCTGATCGAGATCGACCAGTCCCCTATCGGAAAGACGCCGAGGAGCAACCCTGCCACCTTCACTGGAGTATTCAACGATATTCGCAGCCTCTTTGAGGACACCCCTGACGCCAAGGTACGCGGCTTCAAGGCAGGAAGGTTCTCCTTCAACGTCGCCGGAGGCCGCTGCGAGGAATGTAAGGGCGCAGGTATCAAGGTCATCGAGATGAACTTCCTGCCGTCGGTGAACGTGGTCTGCAGCGAGTGTCGCGGACGCCGTTACAAGGACGACACCCTCGCCGTAAAGTACAAGGGCAAGAGCATCAACGACGTGCTTGAGATGCCTGTCAGCGAGGCTTACGAGTTCTTCAGGAACATCCCGAAGATAGCAGACAAGCTCAAGGCGATGGTGGACGTGGGTCTGGGATATGTGCGCCTCGGTCAGTCCGCAGTCACGCTTTCCGGAGGAGAGAGCCAGCGAATGAAGCTCGCCGCCGAGCTCGGCAAGAAAGGCACCGGCAACACCCTCTACATCATGGACGAGCCGACCACCGGACTCCATTTCGAGGACATCAAGATACTACTCGGAGTGATGCAGCAGCTCGTGGACCAGGGCAACACCGTGATCGTCATCGAGCACAACCTCGACATACTCAAGAGCGTGGACTACCTGATCGATCTCGGCCCTGAAGGAGGAAAGAGAGGCGGAATGATAGTCTCCCAGGGCACGCCTGAGCAGGTCGCCAAGGATCCCGGATCAGTGACCGGACCATATCTCGCAGAATTATTATAGAAACAGAAAGAACACATACGATAACATGGAAAACATCACCAAACTCGAAGCAGCTCAGATCGACTACGAGAAGTGGAGCGAAGCGATAGGAATCAAGAATCTCGACGACCTCCGCGATGCAATCAAGGACGGCCGTGCAACGGAGATCATCAACATATGCGAGGCACGTCAGGAGCGCAAGTACGCCGAGATCGCCGACGAGATCTTCTGGAGGAGAAGCAGCCAGAAGATTGTCATGATGGCGGGTCCGTCATCAAGCGGCAAGACCTCATCCTCACTGCGCATCGCGCAGCAGTGCAAGGTTCTCGGACTCAACCCTAAGGTAATCGAGCTCGACAACTACTTCGACGACCGCGAACTAAACCCTAAGGACGAGAACGGAGAATATGACTTCGAGTGCCTCGCCGCCATGGACACCGAGCTCCTCAACAAGCACCTCAACGCTCTCCTTTCCGGAGAGGAGGTCGAGATACCTACCTTCAACTTCGTCGAGGGCAGGAAGGAGTACAACGGCAAGATGTTGAAGCTCGAGACGAACGACATACTGATGATGGAGGGTATCCATGCCCTCAACCCTGAACTCACCTATGCAGTGGATCAGAACAAGATCTTCAGGGTCTACATCTCTGCCCTCTCCGCCCTCAAGGCAAGCGACACCGACCAGGGATCGACCACCGACAAGCGTCTTCTCCGCCGCATCATCCGCGACAGCCGCACCCGTGGCCACAGCCCTGAGGCAACCATACTCCGCTGGCCAAGCGTACGCAACGGCGAGAAGAAGTGGATCTTCCCGTTCGCTGCCAATGCGGACATGGTCTTCAACTCATCCATGCTCTATGACCTTCCGCTTCTGAAATATTACGCAGAGCCCCTTCTCTACGAAATCAAGGAGACCTCTCCTGCATTCGGAAAGGCCCAGGAGCTGCTCTCTCTCCTCGAGAAGGTGACCGTTCTCCAGCCAAAGGAAATCGGCATCATCCCTCCTACCTCGATCATGAGGGAGTTCGTAGGTGGTCAGACTCTTTAATCCAATCCATCATGTCAGACATTCTCATCAGGAACGTCCTCCACGAAGGACAGCCATCGGACATACTCATCAAGGGCAACCGTTTCTCCAGCATCACTCCTGCCGGTTCGGGCATGAGCGCGGAAACTGAGATCGACGCCAGCGGAATGGCAATTCTCCCGCCGTTCTACAATACCCACGGCCATGCAGCCATGACCCTGCTGCGCGGCTATGCTGACGATATGGAGCTCTTCAAGTGGCTCAGCGAGTATATCTGGCCATACGAGGACAAGCTCACCCCGGAGGACATCTACAATGGTTCGAGACTCGCCATCCTCGAGATGATAAAGTCCGGTACCGTATTCTTCTCGGACATGTACTTCGAGATAGGCGAGACCGCACGCGCCGTCGACGAGATGGGAGTCCGCGCCGCTCTCGGAGTCACCTTCATGAGCAACCACTCCCTTGCGCTCCGCGATGAGAAGGTCGCATACATGAAGAACTGGAAAGACCGCACGAACGGAAGGATTCAGCTCACCGCCGCTCCGCACGCGATCTATACCGCCGATGCAGGCCAGCTCATGCTCGCCGCCAATACTGCGAGGGAACTCGGGATGAAGATCCACATCCATGTCAGCGAGACCGCGACGGAGGTCCAGAACAGCATCAAGGAATTCGGCGACACCCCTGTCCGCTACCTCGAGAAGCTCGGCTTCCTCGGTCCAGACGTGATCGCCGCGCACGTGGTGCACGTGGATGACGAGGAGATCGAGATACTCAAGAAGCACGGGGTCACCATCTCCCACTGCCCATGCTCGAACATGAAGCTCAGCTCAGGAGCATTCAGGGCAGACGCGATGGTCAAGGCCGGAGCGAAGGTCACTCTCGGCACGGACGGATGCTCATCCAACAACAACCTCGACATGAGGGAGGAGATGAAGTTCGCATCCTTCCTCGCAAAGGTTAGCTCTGGCAACCCTGAGTTGCTCCCGGCAAAGGATGTGCTCGATTGGGCTACCCGCAACGGTGCTGAGGCATTCGGAATCGACGCCGGAGTGATCAAGGAAGGCAAGCTCGCGGACGCCCTTCTCGTCCGTCTGGACGATCCGAAGATGACTCCTAACCACAATCTCATCTCCAACTGGGTGTACGCAGCTGACACCAGCTGCATCGACACGGTCATCTGCGACGGCCGCATCATCATGCAGGGCCGCCACGTCCCCGGCGAAGAGGAAATCCTCGCCTCCGTCAGGCGTTATTGATCAAAGAAAACTCTAGATGACCTCGTCGCGCTCGCGGAGGTCCTTCACGCGAAGCTGAAGGTTGGCGATTCCACGGTAGTAGTTCTCGACGATAGAGTAACATACATCTACCGGATTGCCAGCCTTTATGTATTGGAAGTAATCGGACATGTTGAAGGCAATGGCCGATATGGGCTGGGTGTACTGAGATTCCTGGATAAGCTCGAGCTTGAGGTGACCTCCTTCTGCGCCGACCTTGCGTCCGTTGCCGTTGTCGTAGACGTTCTCGGTAACGAAGATAGGGGCGTTGTTGTCCGGTCCGAAAGGCTGGAACTGCTTGAGGATGCGGAAGAACTTAGGGGTGATCTGCGAGAAATTGAGCCTCGCGTCTATGCTTACGACAGGAGTCAGCATGCGAGGAAGGATCTTACCTTCGATATGTGCCTCCATCCTGCTGCAGAACTCGGCGAGATTCTCCTCCCTAAGGGTGAGTCCGGCCGCATAGAGATGGCCTCCGAAGTTCTCGAGGAGGTCCGCGCAGCTTTCGATGGCCTCATAGAGGTCGAATCCATGTACGCTTCGCGCCGATCCCGTCACCATCCCGTTGGACTTGGTGAAGACCACGGTAGGACGGTAGAATGCCTCGACAAGACGTGATGCAACGATGCCCACGACACCCTTGTGCCATGACGGGTTGTACACTATCGTCGCGTTCTTCGCAGAGAGGCAGTTGCCGCTGCGTACCATCTCGAGAGCCTCCTGGGTTATCTCTCGGTCAATGTTCTTGCGTTCGTTGTTGTGCTCGTTGATCTCGTTTCCTATGCGCATCGCCTCTGCCTCATCCGTTGCAGTGAGGAGTTCCACGGCGATGCGACCCGACTCCATTCGGCCTGCGGCATTGATGCGCGGACCGATCTTGAAGACGATGTCGTCGATGGTAATGTGGGATGGGTCAAGTCCTGAGAGAGTGATCATCGCAAGCAGTCCCTGGCGAGGATTCTCGTTGAGCTGACGGAGTCCGAAGTGCGCGAGAACACGGTTCTCACCGGTCACGCTCACGAGGTCTGACGCGATGCTGACCACGAGCAGGTCAAGCAGTGGCTTGAGCTCGTCGAAGTCGATGCCATAGCGCTGGGAATAAGCCTGCACGAGCTTGAAGCCCACGCCGCAGCCGCTCAGGTCGTCGAAAGGATAGTTGCAGTCCTCCCTCTTAGGGTCGAGCACAGCCACAGCCTTCGGGAGTTCATCCTCAGGAAGATGGTGATCGCAGATGATCACGTCCACGCCCCTCTCGCCTGCATATGCTACCTTCTCGTTGGCCTTGATGCCGCAGTCGAGCGTGATGATCAGGTCGAACTTGTTCTCTACGGCCCAGTCTATGCCCTTGTACGAAA
>NZ_JBAEER010000013.1:0-4224 GCF_056207615.1 Candidatus Cryptobacteroides sp.
ATCTACATGATCGACATAGTCGTGAAGTAGCCAGAGCAGAAAAAGAGGAACAAAAACTTGTTTTCATAGGAATTTGATGTACTTTTGCAGCGAGTTCCGGCGGGGCCGGGGCAAGTGTGCTTGGTACCACTATAAAAACAAGTCAAATGAAAGACAACAATTCCTCCAAGGGACAGATGACACTGTCTGTCACCTTCCTCTGGCTCGCAGTGACTTTCTGCGTCTGCCTGATCGCTTCAAACACCTTCGTACCACGTCTTTGGCAGGTCGGGAACCTTCCCCTCCAGCTCACCGGCGGCGTACTTATCTTCCCTGTATCCTACATCATCAACGACTGCCTCACTGAAGTATACGGCTATCGCAAGGCCCAGATCGTGATATGGATGGGCTTCGCCATGTGCCTTTTCGTCGCAGTGGCGTCCGGTCTCGTGACCATGCTTCCGAAACCGCTCTATCCGGACAGCTATGCGGCTCAGGAAAGCTTCGACCTTCTGTTCTCTCTCGTTCCGAGGGTGATGGTAGCATCGCTGATCGCGTTCCTCGTGGGCTCCACCATGAACGCATGGGTGATGTCCAAGATGAAGGTTGCCACCAAGGGCAAGGGATTCGGCGTTAGGGCCATTCTTTCGTCAATCGTCGGCGAATTCGCTGATTCGGTCATATTCTTCCCCATCGCGCTCGGCGGTCAGCTTCCTTTCAAGGGATTGGTCGGCATCATCTGCACCCAGGTGGTGGTCAAGACCCTCTTCGAGGTGGTCATACTGCCCGTCACAAGCGTCGTGGTCAAGAAGCTCAAAGCCTTCGAAGGTCTAGACACCTACGACCAGGGCATCTCGTATAACCCATTCAAGATCAACTAAAGCCATGAAGCTCTCGGAATCAGAAGCACTCGTAGTCTTCAGCGGAGGTCAGGACTCCACCACTTGCCTTTTCTGGGCTCTCAAGAGATTCAAGAAAGTGAGCACGCTCACCTTCACCTATGGTCAGAAGCATTCCCTCGAGGTCGAGATGGCAAGAAGAATTGCAGAAGAGGCCGGAGTCAGCTTCGATCTTCTGGACGTGTCGTTCATCAGTAAGATCGGCACTAGCGCGCTTACCGACACATCGATCAAGATGGACGAGGAGAAGCCTGAGGACGGCGTTCCGAACACCTTCGTACCAGGAAGAAACCTCTTCTTCCTCAGCGTGGCTGCGGTCTATGCAAGAGAGAGAGGTATCAGGCATCTCGTCACCGGAGTATCACAGACCGATTTCAGCGGATACCCAGACTGCAGGGACAGCTTCATCAAGTCCCTCAACGTGACCCTCAACCTCGCGATGGAGGAGCAGTTCACCATCCACACCCCTCTGATGTGGATAGACAAGGCAGAGACCTGGGCACTCGCAGACAGGCTCGGCGTCCTGGACCTCGTGAGGACAAAGACGCTTACATGCTATAACGGAGTCCCCGGCGATGGCTGCGGGCACTGCCCGTCTTGTAAGCTTCGCAACGAAGGACTCCGTCAGTATCTGAATTCGAAGAACAGGTAATCCTAGAAGTCTATTACCTTCTGTCCGAACGGTATCAAGGTATTCTTGGCGATCTTGAAATGCTGGACGCCGAGAGGGATGCCGACGATAGTGATGCAGAACAAGATGCCGAAGAAGGCATGGACGAGGGCAATCTCCCACCATCCGCAAAGCACCCATACCACGTTTCCAATCAGAGAAAGGCAGCCAGGCTCGCCTGGAGCGAATGTCATGTCCTTTCCGAATGGGAGAAGAGCATAGGTGCCTATCTTCATCAGCTGCCATCCGAAAGGAATGCCGATGATGGTGACGCAGAAGAGGAATCCCGCGAAGATATACATGAATGATACGAGAAGGCCTCCAAAGATGAGCCAGATGATATTGCCGATTACTTTCATTTTCGTTTTCTCTTTTCACTATTAGACGACGTCCATCCGGATTTGTTACAGTTTTTCGCTAAAATCTGTATCCTATTCCGGCCTTGACACCAATTTCTTCATGGGACAAATGTAATCATTACGACGACAAAAGGACGCCTTTTCGACGTCCTTTCACTATATTTGGTGTGCTGTTACGCGAGACGCGCGTCGATCAGGGCCTTGGCTGAGTCGAGTGACTCGCACGGAACATGGTCGGAGATGCCGTTCTCGCGGGTAAACAATACCAGGAAGTTCTTTCTCGTAAATTCGACGATCTTGCTGTCTTTGTACTTGTATTCTTTCATGGTCGGATGTGTTAAATGATTCACTAAGTGTTGTCGTTTGTGTGTATTGCAAATGTATGCTCAGCGGAAAACAATTTCAAGAATGAGATTTCACGCATCTACAAGCCCGATTCAATCATTGACAAGCAGGTATTCACGGGAACACAAGAGGATTCCAAGAACGTCAAGCGGGATTACAGAAAAAACAAAAGAGAAAAAATTACGGGGTGATGAAACATTTCGTTGCGTCTTTCCGTCTAACTGGCGAAGTTTCTGAAAAATGGACTTCCGAATAGAATTATAAACTGAAACAAACGATAAAGCCATGTACAATCTGTTAACAGCGAATCAATCATTCTTCGCACTCAACCAGGACCTGCTAATCGTCGTCTGCGTATGCGTCATCCTGCCGATTGCAGTAGTTGCCCTCATCGTGTGGGCGGCCAGGAACAACACCAACAAGAAGGCGGAAATCATGATGAAGGCGATCGCGGCCGGCGTTACCATTCCAGAGGATTTCTGGGACAGGATGGGAGGCAAGACTAAGAAAGGTCGCAAGATCGAGGATATCACGATCAAGGGTAAGCTCCTCAAGTCGCTTCGCTCCGGTCTCATCCTCAGCGGTCTCGGACTTATCTTCACGATTGCCGGTCTCACAAAGATCAACATTGCCTTCAACAAAGGATTGTTGGCTACAGCAGGCCCCATTTTGCTCATTATCGGTATAGCTAGCGTTGTATACTTTATCATCGCTTCCAGAAAAATGGCTGACAGGATTCAGGCTGAAGAGGAAGTCGAGATTGCAAAGATTCTCAAAAGGAAGGACCAGGTAAACTAGCATCAAGCTTGGATCAGATGACCAGGGAGCAGTTCATATACGAAGTGAAGGCATGTCAGGAGCCATTGAGACGGTTCCTGACTACCTTGTGCGAAGGTGACACGGCAAAGGCGGACGACCTCGCCCAGGACGCCTTCGTGAAGGCCTACACTTCGATGGAGAGCTACGGAGGCAGGTCGAAGTTCTCGACCTGGGTCTTCAGGATAGCCTACAACTGCTTCATAGACGAGAGGCGTAGGATTGAGGCAAGAGGCGGACGGGGCGAGGACCTGTCCTCGCCTGCCGCGCAGCGGCTTGTATCGTCGGCGCCCGCCGACGATCCGTCCGCCCAGTTCCGATACCAGTCTCTCTACCGGGCCATCGAAAAGCTGAACGATCACGAAAGGTCCGCAATAATACTGTTCTACATGGAAGACATGCCGACCAAGGAAATCGCAGACATACTCGAAGTCGGAGACGGAACAGTGAGAACATGGCTTGCTAGAGGCCGAGAACATCTAAGAAACAATCTAAGAAATGAATAACGACCAGGACATACGCGATCTTTTCCAGGCAGCAAGGCCTGAGCTTTCTTCGTCGGAGGATTTCCTTGAGAAACTCTGTACGAAGCTGGACGAAGTGGACGCAAAGACCGCTGACAAATACACTCTGGAGGATGTGCTTGAATACAAGCGCGTCGCAGAGCGAAGGTACAGACGCGCCATCGCCGCAGCATTCGGAATCGGTGTGCTCGCTGGCATCACCGTCATACTCAGCATGATGTTCTCCCCTTCCGCCAACCTCGTCCCGATTCTCGAAAGCCTTGGACTCGACACGGAAGAAATCGGTTCCGCAATCGAGTCTGGCAAGACGTTGTTCCCTCAGCTCAAGCTATACATAATAGCAGCAATCCCGCTGCTTTCCATCGCTGCGGGATTGTTCGCTATCAGAAGTTGGCAGGATTAGTGAAAACTTTCCTATATTTGAGGGAAATAGCACAAAACTCATGAAAAAATTCCTCCTCACTATCGCCCTCATGGCGGCATCAGTGGCCATGTTAGCACAGGGTCCTGCCCAGAATGCACCTCAGCAGAGGCGCGGCGGTTTCTCATTCGGACCGCGCGTAGATACGGTAAAGATCTGGCCAAACGGAGCTCCCAACGCTTTCGAGTCCCCTGCAGGCAGCAGATATACT
>NZ_JBAEER010000014.1:0-4550 GCF_056207615.1 Candidatus Cryptobacteroides sp.
CGCTGGTTCTTCACTACCTTCTCGAGCGTCTTGATGATGAACGCATCGTCGAGACCTTCCCTCTCGCCCATCGCAGCATCACCGTCACCCCTCATACCGATGGTGATCAGATCCTCCGTATCCTTCGCACGCTGCATGCCCTCGCGGAAGAACTTGTCGACCGCCTTCTGGTTCTTGACGTAGTCCCACTCGCCCTCCGAACCGTTCTTGCGCACCCACTCCTGGTGATTGCGTGCCATAGGCTCATGGTGGCTCGTGCCCATGATGATACCCATCTCGCTGGCCGTCTGCGAATTGAGAGGGTCATCTGCATAGAAGCTCCAACCCCACATCGCAGGCCACATGAAATTACCCCTCAGCCTGAGGATGAGCTCGAACGCACGCGCATAGAACTCATGGCCGCCGAAATCGGTACCGAAAGTGTTCTTCACCCATGTCGTCAGGCACGGAGCCTCGTCATTGAGGAAGATGCCACGGTAGCGCACTGCCGGCTCCCCAGCCGAATATGTGCCCTTCGCGATCGAAAGATTATCCTGATGGACAGTCGGAACGTCCATCCAATCGTACCATGGAGACACGCCCATCTGCTCCGAAAGCTCATAGATACCGTAGATGGCACCTCTCATGTCGCTACCCGCGATCACGAGCGCCTCACCCACGCCCTCGACAGGATTGCTCACGACCGTCATCAGGTACTTCTCGACCTTGCCCTTGAGCTCATTCGCATCGAGCTTGCCGGCCTTTACGATCTGCTGGATATACGGACTCTCGAGCGTGCCGACGATGATAGTCCTGGAAGCCGCTGCCGAAACTTGCGCTGGACTCATTGCTGAATTCGGGGCCGAAGTTTGCGCCGTGCCTGATGAGCCATTCACCGGAGCGTTCAGCAGAGCCGCCTTGGTGCCGCAGACTCTCTCGAAGTCCGCCTGGAGCGCCTCTGCGGCAATCTTGACACCCTTCTTCTCGTCCGCCGAGATAAGGATAGAAGCAGGCTTCGAATTCTCTATGAGTGTGAAACGGCCAGCTCCGAGAGTAGACGAAGTGATACCTTCATGGTCCTTCGCGAACAGAACGCTCGCCATCAGCAGCATCCCCGCTGCAAGCAATGATCTTTTCTTCATGCGTGGTTTACGGATAGTTGTTCCTCAAAGATAGTAAAAGAATGCATACCTTTGTAGTAAACGACAGAGAATATGAAGAAGACAGCGATAGCACTCGTCGCCCTGATGATGGCGATGCCCGTGAAGGCCCAAGGACTCGGAGACCTCCTCGGCTCGGTGATAGGAGCCATGATTGGAGAAGCCGGTGACCAGGGCGCAGAAGACGAAAGCAAGGTCGGAATCCCCCAGCAGAACCTCTCCCTCTGGGGCATCAAACCCGCCAACTACAGCGGAATCACACCGATCGGCAACGGACGCTATGCCGTCGTGAGCGACAAGGAAAGCTCCGACGGATTCTATATATGGAAGATTACCCAGGACCAGCAGACCGGACGCGTGATCAACGTCGAGAACGAAGGATACTTCTCCAACAAGATCGGACCGACCTCCGACCGAGATTGCGAAGGAATCGCATACCTGCCGGCAGGTGGAAAGAAAACGGCGGCCGGTAAGAAGTCCAGCAGCGCTCATGCAGCCGGCACCCTGTTCATCAGCGGAGAATCCGACAACCGCATACTCGAATACGACATGGACGGTCAGAGGACCGGACGCGAACTCCGAATCCCGGACCAGTTCCGCAAGTCGGTCGGGAACATGGGCCTCGAAGCCCTCGCACTCAGCGGCCAAGGCACGCGCGCACGCTTCTGGGCCACCACCGAGACCACTCTCCCATCCGATGGACCTGCAGCAGGCCCGAATGCACCTGGAGCTGCAAACATGCTCCGAATCCAGAGCTTCAAGACCAACCTCGCACCCCACCGGCAGTACGCGTACAAGATGGACCCGGGCCGTACGCGCGACTTCGGCTCACCTTATGTGTTCGGATGTCCTGAGATATGCGCCCTCCCGAACGGACGCCTCCTCATCCTCGAGCGCGAAGCCAACATCCCGAAGCTCTACGTGGGTGCGGACGTGACCTGCAAGCTCTACCTCGTGAACCCTAAGGGCGCGAAGAAGATCACCCAATATACCGACATCGCATCGATTCCGGAGAGCAGGTTCATGCGCAAGGAACTGGTCGCCAGCTGGACCACCCGCCTCTCCCTCTCGAACGTCGCATGGGCCAACTACGAGGGCATGTGCCTGGGCGCCAAGCTCTCCGACGGCCGACAGACCATCCTCCTGATCAGCGACTCCCAGGGCGGCTACGGCAAGGGCCCGGTCAGGCTGCAGGATTGGATAAAGGTCGTGGTGCTGTAGGAGCACTGCCTTTACTTTCGCAGCATACCCAGAGAAATTTTCTTGAAACTGAGTCTGCGGGCGGGCTTGTTGTCCGTGCGGATGGACGCATTGATGTCGGCAGTGTAGTCGGCCGGATTGAGAGACGCACCGGACATAATCAGCGAAGCGAGAGCCGAGAACGACTCGAGGCTGCCGTACCCAGTGATCATCACGTCATGAGTGCCCTTCTCGAGCACGATCTCGTCGGCACTGCCTCTGACGAAAGCCTCACCTTTCTTCGTGTAGACGACACCATTGATGCCCGAAATGACCATCCTGGGCACATCGCAGGTGATATTGACCTTGACTGTCCCCTTCACGCTGGTCAGACCCCTCGGCACCAGTGACTTGATCTCATACTTGTTGATCCTGATCCCGCTGAGAAGATCCTTCGTATCGGGCTCGCCCGCCATCGCAAGCGACAATGACGCCATCACAAGGCAAAAGATAAGTAGCAGTTTCTTTTTCATGGTACTGCAAAGTTACCGATAAATAAAAAACCACCTCATTTTTTGAGATGGTTTTTAGAAGTGATTCGTGATGGGGAGAGAATCCTAGAGATTCTCAGTACCGTCCTCGCCGGCCTTGCCGTCCTTGGCGTGATAGATTGCGGAAGGCTCGAGAACCTCGATCCTGTGCCAAGCGCCACGAGGCACGATGAAACCGAAATTGCCGGTCGAAGAATCGAGAAGATGACGCTCCACGACCTTGGCCTTCTTGCCGCTGGCGGTAACGACGATCTCGTCACCATCCTTTGGCTCGCCTATTACCTCAGCGTAGAGCACATCCACAAGCTTGCCCGAAAGAAGGATCACGTTCTCGCTGCTCTTCGGATGGCGATGGATTGCCACCTCGCTGCCAGGAAGCATAACGTTCAACATCCTCTGGCCAGCATCGTCCAGCGAAGTCCTGAGATCGTACTGAGCCCTCTTGCTCTCTGACTCCTGGGCCTTAACGAAAAGGCTATCAATAAGTTCCTTATTTATATCCATAGTTCCAATACTTTAAATCAATTTGTACCTGCACCCTATCTTCGGCTGGCGATGCGACAGTTCTGAAGACTTTCGCCCTGGCTCTGGATCGGGCTAGCGTCAAATATACGGAAACTATCAGATTTTCCAAAAAAACGCCTATCTTTAACCAGGTCAAAACTAAAACGTTATGAAAAAGTCGGAAATGTTCACCACCATCCTTGACCAAGTCTGCGACCTCTGCGAAGTCGATTCCGAGGGTGTTCTCAACGGCTGCAAGCAGCAATCCTATGTAGATGCGCGCATGCTCTGCGTCCAATACCTCCGGAGGTTGGGCATGACCAGCGATGAGATCGCGATCATCGTGATCCGCCTGCTCCGTGGCGACATGAGCTACAAGCCAGCGCCCGACGAAGTTCGCGGAAAATCCCGCGGAGTGGAAAAGATGTTCAACTCCTACTCCACCCGCTGCCTCCAGAGCAGGGCCTTCGTGCTGATGTCCACTGCACTGAAAAAATTCTGCGACGAGCGCTTCTGGAGCGAGTATGTCCATAATGCTTAAGTCGCATGCGTGCTTAACGAATGAGACCGCCCGCCCTGGACGCGTACGAACTCCCAACCAACTTCATATTGCCTCCCTTCTAACTCACACACAGGAAGTTAGCGCACTGAGATCGATTGAACTACCTTTGCAATGTGACCGCTGATGGTCGCCAAAAATGCAAAATCTATTATGGATAAGGTAATCTCAATCCTCCTGATCATGCTGATTATGTTCAGCTGCGCAGCCTGTGCAAAGACCAGGTCTGTCGATGACACTCCAGTCATGAGCCTCGATCTCAAACGCTACCTCGGCACATGGTACGAGATCGCCCGCTTCGATCACCGCTTCGAAAAGGGCATCGAATTCACCCAGGCCGTCTACACTCTCAAATCCGACGGCACCGTGCGCGTCGAGAACACCGGCATCAAGGACTCCAAGTTCAAGCGCTCCATCGGTAAGGCATTCCGCCCAGATGCGGACAAGGAACCGGCACGTATGCGTGTGTCCTTCTTCGGCCCATTCTACTCGGACTATCGCGTCCTGATGATCGATCCTGACTACCGATATGCGCTCGTCAGCTCCAAGGGACCGAAATACCTTTGGATCCTCTCCCGCGAGAACACCCTTCCACCGGCCGTCAAGGAGTCCATCCTG
>NZ_JBAEER010000015.1:0-10418 GCF_056207615.1 Candidatus Cryptobacteroides sp.
GACAATGGTTCAGATACCATCGTCGTTACCGAGGTGCCTTACATGGTCAACAAGAAGGAGATGATCAAGAAGATGGCCGACCTCGTGGAGGACAAGAAGATCGAGGGTATCGCCGATATCCAGGACTTCACCAACCGCAAGGGTGTGAGGATTTGCATCAGAGTCAAGAAGGGATTCAACTCTAACGTCATCCTCAACCAGCTCTTCAAGCTCAGCCCGCTCCAGTCAAGCTTCTCGGTCAACAACGTGGCCATCGTGAACGGACGTCCATGTACCTTGAACCTCAAGGACATGATCAGGAACTTCGTGAAGCACAGACATGAGGTCATCCTCCGCAGAACCCAGTTCGACCTTGACAAGGCCAAGGCTCGCGCCCACATACTCGAGGGACTCCTCAAGGCTCTCGACATCATCGACCAGATCATCAACCTCATCCGCTCAAGCAAGTCGGTAGACGAGGCGAGGACAGGTCTCATCGAGAAGTTCGGCTTCTCAGAGATTCAGGCCAACGCGATCGTCGAGATGCGTCTCCGCCAGCTTACCGGTCTGGAGAGGGACAAGCTCCAGGCAGAGTTCGATGAGCTCCAGAAGTTCATCCAGTACTGCGAGGAGATTCTCGGCAGCTACGAGCGCCAGATGCAGGTGATCAAGGAAGAGACCGCAGAGATGAAGGAGAAGTATGGCGATGCTCGCCGTACCGTCATCGTTCCTGACGAGGGTGAGTTCAACCCAGAGGACTTCTATGCAGATGAGGATGTGGTCATCACCATCTCTCACCTCGGATATATCAAGCGTACATCTCTCGCAGAGTACAGGACCCAGAGCCGTGGCGGCAAGGGTATGAAGGGAAGCTCTACCCGTGAGGAGGACTTCATCGAGCACATCTATGTCGCCAACATGCACAGCACCCTCCTGTTCTTCACCCAGAACGGCAAGTGCTACAGGCTCAAGGTATACGAGATTCCGGAGGGCACCCGTTCTTCGAAGGGTCGTCCTGTACAGAACGTGATCAGCATCGAGCCTGGCGACATCATCAAGACTTATGTGACCGCCAAGAGCATCGAAGATCCTGCATATACCGACAGCCATTATGTGCTCCTTGCTACCAAGCGCGGTATCATCAAGAAGACAAACCTTACAGAGTACTCAAATAAGCGTAGCCGCAACAAGGGAATCAACGCTATAGGCATCCGTGAGGGCGATGAGCTCCTTGATGCTATCCTTACCAGCGGCGACAGCCAGGTGCTCCTCGCAGCCAAGAACGGACGTTGTGTCCGCTTCGATGAGGAGGACGCAAGAGCACTCGGTAGAACTGCTTCCGGCGTTCGTGGCATAAATATTGACGATGACGACGAAGTAGTAAGCGCCGTATGCTTCAATCCTAACCGCGAGGATGCCGCAGAGCACACCGCTCTCGTAGTCAGCGAGCATGGATTCGGCAAGCGTACAGGCTTCGATGAGTACAGGCTCACCAACCGTGGTGGAAAGGGTGTCAGGACGCTCAACATCACTGAGAAGACCGGAACAGTGGTCGCTCTCAAGAATGTTACCGAGGACAATGACCTCATGATCATCACCCGAGCTGGTCTCACCATCAGGATGTCGGTATCAGACATCAGGGAGGCAGGCCGAGCAACCCAGGGAGTCAAGCTCATCAACATTAAGGAAAATGACCTCATCGCTTCTGTGACAGTCGTTCCTAAACAGGAGGAAAACAACTCCGAAGGAGAAGGCGAAGCAGCAGTAGAAGAGACCACACAAGAATAACAAACTTTAATTAATAAGATTATGAAAAAGATTTTCATCGCATTGGCACTCGTCCTCTCAGTTCAGGCAGTCAATGCACAGTCAACCAAGTCACCAGCTGCTGCAAAGAAGGCTCTCGACGCCGCTGAAGCTGCTGCAGCGAACCCAAAGAAGGCAGCCAAGGTAGCTACCTGGTTGTCACTTGCAAAGAGTTATGTTGATGCCTACAGCGCTCCTCAGGGAAACGTATGGGTAGGTATGACCAAGACTGACCTTCAGCTCCTCGGTGGTCCTGAGAAGCCAAGTTCAGTAGAGAACGTTATCCTCAACGCTGCCGGTTATGAGAAGATGACCTATGCTGAGAAGAACCTCTATTTCAATGAGCAGGGTACCCTCGCAATCATCGAGGTTACCAAGCCAGTCGTAAAGGATGCTCTCTCAGGCGCTATCAAGGCTTATGCTTCTGCAGCAAAGGCTGACCCTAAGGGCACCAAGACCAAGGATATCAAGGAGGGTCTCCAGAGTATCCAGAAGAAGTACACCGATGATGGTCTTTCTCAGTACACTCTCGGTAACTACGCTGCATCAAGCGAGTGCTTCGAGAAGGCTGCAGAGGCTTCTGCAACCGCACCTCTCTCAACTTTCGATGCAGAGAGCGTTTACTACGCAGGCTTCACTGCATACTATGCAGGTGACATGGCGCGCGCACAGAAGTTCTTCGAGCAGTGCTACCAGAACAAGTACTACAACGAGGACGGTGATGTAATCGCTAAGCTTTCTGAGATCTACAAGAAGGGTGGTGACAACGATAAGTCTCTCGCAATCCTCAAGGAGGGTTTCCAGGCATTCCCTACCAGCCAGGCTATCCTCGTGAGCCTCATCAACCATTACATCGAGTCTGGTGACAACCAGGACGAGCTCTTCTCTCTCCTCAATGTCGCTAAGCAGAACGAGCCTAACAACCCATCTCTCTACTATGTTGAGGGTAACATCTACTCACAGCTCGGTAAGGAGGAAGAGGCTATCGCAGCTTACTACAAGTCAAACGAGGTTGATCCTAACTACGAGAACGGTCTCATCGGTGTAGGTATCCTTTACTACAACAAGGCTATCGCAATCGCTGAGGAGGCATCTAACGAGTTCAATGACGCTAAGTACATGAAGCTCGTAGAGCAGTTCGAGGAGCAGTTCACCAAGGCTATCGATCCATTCGAGAAGGCTTACGCTATCTGCAACGATCCTGAGATCAAGGTGAACCTCATCGCTGAGTCACTTAAGAACATCTACTATCGTTTCCGCGATAAGGATGCTAAGTACCAGGCAGCTTACGACAAGTATAACGAGATCGTCAAGAATGGTCTTTAATCGACCTTTGCCATAAGCGAAAAGACCGGCTGGAGAGCCGGTCTTTTTTTGTTATATCCTAGAGCTTGTCGAAGGCCTTGACGATCTTTGTGACGAGAGGGTGGCGTACGATATCCTCATTCCGGAACTTGATGGTCGAGATTCCCTTGATGTCCTTTACCAGGTCGATTCCCTTCAGGAGTCCGGAGTCGTTCTTGTTCGGGAGGTCAATCTGGGAGGCATCTCCGGTGACGATGAACTTGGCGTTCGTGCCCATTCGGGTAAGGAACATCTTCAGCTGTCCGAGGTTGGTGTTCTGGGCCTCGTCGAGAATCACACAGGCCTTGTCGAGCGTCCTTCCGCGCATGTAGGCGAGAGGAGCGATCTGAATTACGCCTTCGGCCATAAAGTCCTGGAGCTTCTTCGGCGGAATCATGTCTCCGAGGGCGTCGTAGAGGGGCTGGAGATATGGATCGAGCTTGTCCTTGAGGTCTCCGGGGAGGAATCCTAGCCTTTCACCTGCTTCGACGGCTGGACGAGTCAGGATGATTCGCTTGATTTCCCTGTTCTTGAGTGCGCGGACTGCAAGCGCGATGGCGATGTAGGTCTTACCTGTACCTGCCGGGCCGATCGCAAAGATGAGGTCATTGTCAAAATATGCCTTGACCATGTCCTCCTGGGTCTTGTTGCGGGCTGCGATAGGCTTGCCGTCGTTACCGAACACTATAGGCGAGCTGCCGTTTAGCTTGAGCTGTGACGGAGCATGGATATCTTCCTCGAAGATGTCCTCGACGTCGTAAGGCGTGAGATTCATCTTGTGCTGGCGTCGCTCCACGAGGCGCCCGATCTTAGCCTCGAACTCCTCCATGTCGGTCTGCTTTCCGTCAAGGAGAATGTTGTTGCCCCTTGCCACCACCTTCAGGTTTGGGAAATATCCGCAGAGGGCTTCAAGAATCCTGTTGCCTGCACCGTAGATCTCTACGGGGTCGATTGCGTCCAGTGTTATTGTCTTCTTCATCTATCTATTCCTGTTTCATTTCTGACATTGTTCCAACTCGAGATCATGTTGTCGTAGTCTGATGGATTCATCCATTCGTCTCTTTTCCCGATATAATCGTTGATCTTGATTGTCTTATAATTGTTGCATAGGAAACCTGGTCGTGAGCACCATAGCCAATCCCATTCCGGGTCCATCAGCTCCAGACCGTCTTTCCCGTGCCTTACGATGCGAACCGTTGCCATGAGCTCGATCTGTGTGTTCCTGGCGCTCATGTTGGATACGGCGTTGCCGAGCGAGTAAATCACCGGCACTTCCTTCTCTTTTCCATCTCCATCGGTCACGCTAATCCTGGTCATGTCCTGAACGACATGTGGGTGAGCTCCTATTATGTAGTC
The DNA here is from genome assembly GCF_056207615.1 of Candidatus Cryptobacteroides sp. Taxonomy (NCBI): domain Bacteria; kingdom Pseudomonadati; phylum Bacteroidota; class Bacteroidia; order Bacteroidales; genus Candidatus Cryptobacteroides; species Candidatus Cryptobacteroides sp. The sequence continues at coordinate 4,486 of NZ_JBAEER010000015.1, forward strand.
TGCGCCCGCCTGCGCAAGGTCGCGTGCCTGATATGTCTGATACCAACTGTGTGTGAGCTCATATTCATTTCCCCAGTGGGGAAGTGCGAGTACGACTTCAGCGCCTGCCTTCCTTGCATTGCGGACGGCCTGACAAGGCTCACTCATGTCCCCGAGATTGAAGACCATAGGGTAGCCGTCGCTCTGGTCTGCATTGGTCCCGTAGGTGGGGTTCACTATGCCGATCTTGATCCCGTTTACCCGGAGGAGGAGCGGATTGTGCTCCCGATAATGCTCTTCGTCAATTCCGGATCCGGTGTGGAGCACTCCGTCCATGGAATCATATATGCCCAGCGTCCTTCTTAGTCCGCGGGTCCCCTTGTCAAGTATGTGGTTGTTGGCGGTGAGGAATACGTCGACCCCTGTCCCATGGACATATTCGGCATAGCTGTCGGGTGCTGAGAATGCTGGGAAGCCGGAGTAGGGTTCTCCGCCAAGCGCGAATTCCATATTTGCAATAGCAAGGTCGGCAGAACGGAGGTCGTCCTCAATTCCAGAGAGGAAGGAACTGTAGTCCCTGTCAATCTGTGCGCTGTGAAGCATCACGTCACCGATTATTCTTATCGTGACGGTGTCGTGTGGTAGGACGTTCGGCAGGAGGGGTATGAATCTCTCGTCGAACTGGACTTCAGGAACAGATATCCTGAGTTCGGTTGGCGCAGATATCTCATGCTTCCGGCGTGGTCGGCTGGAGGCACAAAGAACTACTGCTGACATGAGCAGCACGGGTATTGCGAATGCTCTGATCCTCATTCAATGCAAATATACATTTTTTTTGTGAGCCACCATTAATTGAGTAAATTTGCAAGTTACCCTTATAATGGACATGAATTTGAAAACCAGAATATTGACCCTGTCTGCAGGCCTCGTGTTGGTGGCCTCTCTGAGCTCATGTGACCAGATCCGCAAGCTTGCGGGACGTCCTACCAGCGTGGAGATCCAGGAGATACGCGAAAGGATTGCTGAGGACAAGGCCAGGGAGAAGGCGATTGCCGATTCTATCAGGCTTGCTGAGGCGGCAGCCCAGAAGGCGAAGGCTGATTCTGTGGCCGCTTGTGATTCGTTTGCCCAGATGCCAGGGTACATACGTACTCCTGAGAGGGTGCGTGGCATCAGGTCCGGCGTCGTGGACCATCGTTTCTATGTCGCCGTTGGTGCGTTCAAGTCTCCTGAGAACGCGCAGCGCCTTGCTTCTAAGTTCGATGCAGAAATATACAGGCCGACCGTCGTTTTCACGGGCAGTGGCCTCAATGTTGTTCTTGTCTGTCCGACCGACAAGGTTCAGGATGCATTCAAGTCTTTCATGATGGTCAAGCAGAATCCTCTCTGTCCTAAGGAAGCTTGGGTGCTTGTCAATGACTCTAATTGGAACAAGAAATGAGAAAGGCAACATTCAGGAACATCATTGCGCTTGCTCTCTGCACCATAGCGAGCGCACCGCTCTTCGCCCAGTTCAGGACGGGGGCCAATTACGATAATCTGTACGACAGCGAGACGGTTTCGGCTCTCAAGGAGCATGTGTCTTATCTTGCTTCAGCTCAGATGGAAGGTCGCAAAGCCGGATCCGAGGGCGAGAAGATGGCCGCGGAATACATGTTTGACGTGCTTTCTTCCTATGGGGTGGACATGATCTCTCCCAAGAACGGCTCGGAGTTCGGTATCGCATCAGAAAAGGATACGCTCGTATCTAGGAACGTTTACGGATACATCGAAGGATATGACAAGTCCTTGAAAGACCATTACATTGTCGTGGGAGCGCGTCTTGATAATCTCGGGACAAGGACTATGACCGTGGATGGCCAGAGGGTCGAGTCAATCTATTTCGGAGCGAATGGAAACGCTTCCGGACTCGCGATGATGGCAGAGCTCGCACGCATGGTGGCCACGAATTCCATCATCTTCCGCAGGTCAGTGGTGTTCGTCGCCTTCGGTGCTTCATGCGAGAGCTTTGCCGGCTCATGGTATTTTGCTGACCGCCTTTTCAAGGGTAAGGTGGATGCCATGATTGACCTTGACATGCTCGGAATCGGAAGCAAGGGCTTCTATGCATATACTTCTTCGAACCAGGACATGAACACGCTTCTCGCGTCCATGAAGGGCTCGCTTCAGCCTGTGTTCCCGGAAGTGACGGCCGCGGAGCCATATCCTTCTGACCATAGGACCTTCTATGCGAAGGAAATCCCATCCGTACTTTTTACCACCGGTAGGTACTCGGAGCACAATACTTCCAAGGATACTGCTTCTCTCCTGGAATACGAGTCCATGGAGAAGGAACTCGAATATATCTACAACTTCACCCAGACGCTCGCCAACAACGGCAGCGAGATCCTCTTCTATCCAGTTCAGGTCAGCGACAGGAAGAAGGGAACAAGCTACGGCACAGACGTGGTCGCTTATTATGACTGCGATCAGAAGCCTCTTTTCTCGAACAGTGCGGACATCAACAAGTTCATGAAGGATTGGGTCTACAGGCTTCTGAAGTATCCTCAGGCTGCGGTAGAGCAGGGAATCCAGGGTACAGTCCAGGTCAACTTCGTGATCGACAAGAACGGTGCTGTGACCGATGTCACCGTGGTCAGAGGGGTCCATCCGCTGCTCGACGACGAGGCCGTGAAGGTCATCAGCGCTTCTCCAAAGTGGAAGCCAGCCAGGGTTAGGGGAGAGAAGGTGCGCTCATCACTCACTGTCGGAGTCGAGTTCAGACTCCAGAAGAAGAGCGAGAGACGCAGGTTCGGAATTAATGGATATTAAGAAACAACATAAGAGACAATGGATTACAATTTCAAAGAAATCGAGAAGAAATGGCAGGCCTATTGGGCTGAGAACCATACCTTCAAGGCAGAGGTTGATTCTAGCAAGCCAAAGTACTACGTGCTGGATATGTTCCCATATCCTTCAGGAGCCGGACTTCATGTAGGTCATCCTCTCGGTTACATCGCCAGTGATATCTATTCGCGCTACAAGCGCCTCTGCGGATTCAACGTCCTCCATCCTATGGGATACGATGCGTTCGGTCTTCCTGCAGAGCAGTACGCTATCCAGACAGGTCAGCACCCTGAGGTGACTACCGTCAACAATATCAACCGCTATCGCCAGCAGCTTGACCGCATCGGCTTCTCATACGACTGGTCACGCGAGGTACGTACCTGCGATCCTGCTTACTACAAGTGGACTCAGTGGGCTTTCCTCAAGATGTTCGGATGCTGGTATGATCCGGCTCAGGACAAGGCTCGTCCTATAGAGGAGCTCGTTGCAAAGTTCGAGACCGAGGGCTACGATGGAATCACTCCGGAGAAGTGGAATGCTGCTTCAGAGAAGGAGAAGTCGTCCATACTCATGAACTATCGTATCGCATACCAGGGCGAGACTGCAGTGAACTGGTGCGCGAAACTCGGAACCGTGCTCGCAAATGACGAGGTCAAGGACGGTCTTTCAGTTCGTGGAGGATATCCTGTCGAGCAGAAGAAGATGACCCAGTGGCAGCTCCGTGTATCTGCATATGCCGGCCGTCTCCTCGACGATCTCGAGGAGCTTGACTGGACAGATTCACTCAAGGACATGCAGCGCAACTGGATCGGTAAGAGCCAGGGTACAGAGATGATCTTCCACACCATCAACGGTGACAAGGAATATGACATCACCATCTTCACCACCCGTGCGGACACCGTGTTCGGCGTGACCTTCATGGTTCTTGCTCCTGAGAGCGAGTGGGTGGAGAAGCTTACATCTGCAGAGCAGAAGGAGGCCGTCGAGGCTTACCTTGCAGCAGCAAAAAAGAAGACAGAGCGTGAGAGAATGTCTGAGACCAGGAAGGTTACCGGCGTATTCTCGGGTTCGTATGCAATCAATCCTCTTACCGGCGACAAGGTTCCTGTATGGATCTCTGAGTATGTGCTCGCCGGCTACGGTACAGGCGCGATCATGGCGGTTCCTGCACATGACAGCCGTGACTATGCTTTTGCTAAGACCTTCGACCTTCCTATCATTCCTCTCATCGAGGGATGTGACGTGAGCGAGCAGAGCTTCGACGCGAAGGAGGGTACCATGTGCAACTCCGGTTTCCTTAACGGTCTTTCAGTGAAGGAGGCTATCGAGGCTGCGAAGGATTACGTTGAGGCAAACGGACTCGGACGTCGCAAGACCAACTATCGTCTCCGTGACGCAATCTTCTCAAGGCAGAGATATTGGGGTGAGCCTTTCCCTATGTACTTCAAGGATGGTATTGCAAACCCTCTCCCTATGGACAAGCTCCCTCTCGAACTTCCTGAGATTGACGAGTTCAAGCCTACCGAGACCGGAGAACCACCTCTCGGCCGCGCAAAGGACTGGGAATATGAGGGCTTCCCGCTTGAGAAGAGCACCATGCCTGGTTTCGCAGGTTCTTCTGCATATTACCTCCGTTACATGGACCCACATAACGAGAACGCACTCGTAAGCAAGGAAGCAGACGAGTATTGGCGTAACGTGGACCTCTATATCGGCGGTACCGAGCATGCTACCGGTCACCTCATCTACTCCCGTTTCTGGAACAAGTTCCTCTTCGACCTCGGTTACGTGTGCGAGAAGGAGCCTTTCAAGAAGCTCATCAACCAGGGTATGATCCAGGGACGCTCAAACTTCGTATATCGTATCGTCGGTACCAACACCTTCGTGTCATGCGGTCTCAAGGATCAGTACGAGACAACTGAGATTCACGTAGATGTGAACATCGTCCACAACGACAAGCTCGATATCGAGGCATTCAAGAACTGGATGCCAGACTATAAGACTGCTGAGTTCATTCTCGAGAATGGTGAGTATGTCTGTGGATGGGCCATCGAGAAGATGAGTAAGTCGATGTTCAATGTGGTGAATCCGGATGTCATTTGCGACACATACGGTGCAGATACTCTCCGTCTCTATGAGATGTTTCTCGGCCCTATCGAGCAGAGCAAGCCATGGGATACCAAGGGCATAGACGGTGTCAACCGCTTCCTGAAGAAGTTCTGGAGGCTGTTCTTCAACAAGGGAGAATGGTCCGTTGTGGACGAAAAGGCTACTCCGGCAGAGCTCAAGGAACTCCACAAACTCATAAAGAAGGAACAGGATGACATCGAGTCATTCTCATACAATACGACCATAAGCGCATTCATGATTGCAGTGAACGAGCTGACCGCCCTTAACTGTAACAAGAAGGAGATACTTGAGCCTATGGTCATACTCCTGAGTCCATTCGCCCCTCACATCGCCGAGGAACTCTGGCACCTCCTCGGGCATGAGGATACGGTGACATATGCATCATATCCTGAATTCGTCGCCGCCTATGCGGCCGAGGACAATGTGACTTATCCTGTCCAGTTCAACGGCAAGATGCGCTTTACCGTGGACATGCCTAAGAGCGCGTCTCCGGCAGAGGTCGAGGCTGCGGTGCGGGCCATGGAACAGACAGCCAAGTATGTCGGCGGCCTCAGCATTGCGAAAGTCATCGTTGTACCTGGCAGAATCGTGAACATAGTGGTCAAATGATGGCCTGGGCGAAAATAAGAAGGTTACTGACAGATTATTTCTTCCTGACTTTCGCCTGTTTCGTATTTGCGATATCATGGGAGTGCTTCATGATACCGAACGGAATGTCGGCGGGCGGAATGATGGGACTGTGTACCGTCATACAATATGCTACGGGAGGACTTATCCCGGCGCAATATTCATATTTCGCCATCAACGCTTTGTTGATTATCGTCGCGGTGCTTGCGATGGGGATAGGTTTCGGATTCAAGACTATCTACTGCATAATTATGTCCACGGTTGCAATGGAACTGATGGCGGATGCTGAGATACTGCACAGTATCCAGGGGCATTTCTTCTATGTCGAAGAGACCTTGCTGATCCCTATCATTGCCGGCCTTCTGGAAGCG
>NZ_JBAEER010000016.1:0-21898 GCF_056207615.1 Candidatus Cryptobacteroides sp.
ATCGACCTGCTTGCAATCCTGCCGATGTATCTGGCGTTCTTCTTCCCTCATGTCCAGTACGCCATCATCATCCGATGCCTCAGACTCATCAGGGTATTCCGCGTCCTGAAGCTCTTCAGCTTCCTTACCGAAGGTAACATCCTCATCGCCGCCATCGCCCAGAGCTGGAAGAAGATCGCGGTGTTCTTCATGTTCGTCGTGCTCCTCGTCGTGTGTCTGGGAACCTTGATGTTCATGGTTGAGGGCCCTTCAGCAGATTCGGCTTTCAACAACGTACCGAACAGCATCTACTGGGCCGTCGTGACCCTGACCACGGTGGGATACGGAGACATAACGCCTGTCACGACCCTCGGACGCTTCCTTTCCGTCATCATCATGCTGCTCGGATACACCGTCCTCGCCGTGCCTACCGGTATCATCTCTGCTGAAATGATCAAGGGGGAGAAGTCCACCATCAACAAGAAATGCTCAAACTGCGGCAGGACCGGACACGATGCCGAGGCCAAGTACTGCAAATACTGCGGTGCCAAGTTCGAGGACGACGCCGATCAGTTCTAAGCAATCTTATTCGTAGCGGGCAGGAATACCGTAGATGGTAGGTGTAGGCTTGCCGCCAACGGCCTCCTTGGTCATGATCTCGACACGGGTGAGATCCTTTGTGAAGAAGTTGCTCTGGCCATAGCCGCATGCACCAATCTTCATAGGCTCGCCAGGAATGCATCCCTCAGGAATGTTACGTGACAAGAGAATCTCCCTAGCTGCAGGAACATCGTCAACGTCGAGTCCTATGTGGTTCTGGCAACCCATCTCAGCCTGATCGAGCTTCTGGTCATAGAGCATGATCTCGATGTAGTCGTTGGTCGGACTGTCCGGCATCGCAAGCTTGATCCACTTGCTGGTATTGTCGTCAGGACCGCCGCGCCAGTACTCCTTGAATCCGAGGATGAAGCTGTAGAAAGCGAGATCCTTCGAGAAATCGTCACAGAGCCAGCCTACATGTCTCATGAGATCAGAGATTCGGGTATCAGGCATATCCTGACCCTTGTGCTCGGCGAGAAGACCGCTGTCGGTATACTGAACGAACTCTACATCGTGGTCGCTGAAGTCCTTGATGAAGAAACATTTGAATCCGAATCCTGGATCGCTCACCTCGTCAGGAACCTTCACGCCCATCATTCTGAGGTAGACACGCATCGCTTCTATGTCCTCGACCTCGAAAGCGGTGTGACGATATTTCCACTCCTTGCATTCGTCGTCCTTGGTGAATTCGACGTACTGCCTGTCGTTGATCTTGATGAACATCATGGTAGGCTTGCCCTCACGCTCTACATAGTAGGGCTTGGCATAGCCGAAGTAGTCCGAGAAGAATGATGCTGAGTTCTCGAGGTCGTCCGTGAGGACGCTGAAATGTGCGATACCGAGAATCTTCGGTCTCTGTGGTCGGATGAGTTTTGGGTCAGTCATAGCTATGTGTATTATGCGTTTTTCTTATTCTCCTTAGGAAGGAATGCAGAGAGCAATACTGCGAGTACGAACACTACTGCGACGCAGTTCTCTGCGAATACGGTCTTGATGATCTGTGGGAAGATGTCGAACATTCCTGATGCCTGGGTGAAACCGAGACCGATGCTGAGCGAAAGGGCAACGATGATCATGTTTCGATCAGAGAAACCGCACCTTGCGATCATACCGAAGCCGGCGAACATGATCGAACCGAACATCATGATGGTACAACCTCCGAGGACAGCCTGCGGGATGGTCGTGAGAAGGGTACCGACAGCAGGGAAGATACCTCCGATGATCATGATGAGCGCACCGGTAGCGATAGCGAAACGGTTCACTACGCCAGAAAGCGATGCAAGGCCCACGTTCTGCGAGAATGAGGTGATAGGGGTACAGCCGAAGATTCCGGCGATGGTGCTGACGAAACCGTCTGCAGCGATACTGCCTGAAAGTTCACGGTCGGTGACATCGCGCTTGAGTGCACCTGAGCAGAGGGCGCTGGTATCACCTATGGTCTCAGTTGCAGAAACCATGAAGATCGCAATGATGGATAGGATGGCTCCGAGGTTGAATTCTGGCTTGAAAGGCAGGAACTTCGGAAGTGAGACGAAACCTACATTGTGGAGACCAGAGAAATCGACCATGCCCATGCAGATGGCGAGGATATAGCACACGATGAGACCGACAAGCACTGAGAGCGACCGGAGGAAGCCCTTAGCGAAAATCTGGCAGCCCAGACACACGAGAAGAGTCACCGTTCCGACGATCCAGTTGTGCGCAGCACCGAAATCAGCGGCATCCTGTCCGCCAGCGAATGAGTTCGCACCGATAGGGAGGAGTGAGAATCCGATAGCGGTCACGACGGTTGCTGCGACGATAGGGGTGATGATGCGTATCCAATACTTTGCGAAAAGTCCGAGGAGACCTTCGAATATACCACCGATGATGATTGCGCCCATCAGCGTACCCATGCCCTGGGTCGTTCCGATGAAGATGGCAAGTGACAGGAAGGTGAAGCTGATACCCATCACGACCGGGAGGCGAGAACCGATTCTCCAGATAGGGTAGAGTTGTACGAGCGTACCGATACCGGCGATGATCATACAGTTCTGGATGAGGGCGGCGCTGAGTTCAGGCGCGATACCCACCACGTTTGCGAGGATGATGATTGGGGTGATGTTCGAGACGAACATGGCCAAAACATGCTGAAGACCGAAAGGTACAGCCTGCAAAACAGGCAACTTCCCGTCCAGCTGATAGAGAGCGTTGTTCTTATCCATATCTGTGAACTTTATTTCTCGATGCTATTCACCTGTAGTGAGGTTCATCTTCTCGGTAGACTTTGCAGGCTGCTCGCGGAACTTGATGGTCTGTGTCTGCCAGTCCATTGACTCGACAATGGCAATAGACTCTACCTGGTATCCTTCTGCGCGAAGCTCGCGGCCTCCCTTCTGCTGGCCTTTCTCTATTGCGATGCCGATGCCGGAAACGCTTCCGCCTGCCTGGTGGACTATGTCGATCAGAGCATGCGTAGCCTGACCGTCAGCGAGGAAGTCATCAACGATGAGCACCTTGTCGGTAGCATGGAGGTAAGGCTTTGAGACGAACACGTTGTACATCTTCTTGTGGGTGAAGGAATAAGCCTGAGCGACATACTTGTCATCGGTGCTGTTGGCAGTCTGACTCTTCTTCGCGAACACGACAGGTACGTCGTAGAGCTCGCCGAGCAAGGTTGCGATAGCGATTCCGCTTGCCTCGATGGTCAGTATCTTGTTCACTTCCTTACCCTTGAAACGACGCTTGAACTCATGAGCCATCTGACGCATGATGTCGATGTCGATCTGGTGGTTGAGGAAGCTGTCCACCTTCAGTATGTTTCCCTCCTTGATGACACCGTCAAGAAGGATCTTTTCTTCCAGGAAGTTCATGGTCTATTGCTGTGTTTGTTGATGCTAGGGTCTCTGACTACTCAGGAATGCTGAACATGATAGGCTTGCCGTCTGCTGCGTAGCGGCCTTCGAACGGAATTACGTAGCCTACCTTAGCATCGAGGTCATAGACGACGGTGTGGGAGGTCTCCCAGAAGTCGTTACCCTTCACGTGAGGATCATCGAGCTTTCCGTAATTCTCCTCGTAGCGTGCCCAGTAGCTCTCCATGGCATTGTCCCAGTATCCTGTCATGGCTTCGACATGATCCTTGCAGTTCGCGCGGTTGCCATTAATGATGTAGTACCATCCCTGCTCATCCTTTCCGTATGCGGTAGGGACTGCGTTATCTGTGTACCAGAGGGACTTGACGTCCATCAGATGCTTGTAATACCATACAGACTTTGCGATCTCGAAGTTGTCGTCTACGGAAACGGCAGCATTGTCATACTGATCCTTGACTGTATTCCACCTCTCGACGCCCATTGCGAGCGGATGGTTCTCGAAGAAATCCTTGGTGCCGATGCCCCACCTTTCTGCAGCGAAGTCGTAGAGGTTGGTCATGATTGCAGGATTGCCGTTCTTGCTGTAGAATCCGTTGTCCTTCTTCTCGAAGCTGGTCACCACCATCTCGCCATTGTCGAACTCGACTACTGCTGTGCAGTCCTTGTCCGAGATCATGTAGTGGGTCTCGTCACCAGCGAGGCCAACGATGCTCTGGCGCACTGTCCTCTCTGAGAGAAGCTCTATCGCCTCAGCGACGCTTCCTGCGTTGTCGAGAACATAGCGGACGACGCACTGGCAGGTGAGGTCACCATCGGTGTTGTATACAGTGCCTGGTTGGTGAGGAACGATGTTGATGTTGATTGCTACACCTGCATCGTTGATTCCGTCAACGATGACGCATGGGAGATATTTCTTGTCAGTGTCGCTGATGATGCCTTCGTCGATGAACTGCTTGGTGACGGTTGTGGAACTGTTGAGGAGACCGACGTTAGCGTGCTTCACGTTGCCGCCCTTTGGCATCTGGATGATGAGACATCCGTAGTCAGCCTGATACCAGTCGAGGTTGCGGCCATGGAACTGTCCGTTGCGCCAGCTGCTGCATGCAGCGCCCTCTGCTGACTTCTTCGCAGCCTCGAGCTCTGCGTAATGGTTCAGATAGTATGCGTTTCCATTCTCGAATTCGAAGTCCTCAGGATTCCAGAGCACAGTGGCGGTTCTCTCCTGGAGCTTCTCTACCTTGTAATAATCTGCGGCGGGCTTGCTGTTGCATGATACGAGCCCTAAACAAAGAGTCATTGATGTAATGGCTGATAAACTTAAATTTCTCTTCATTTTTATTGGATTTTTATCTGTCCGTTTGATAAGGGGTAACTGTCTTATTCCTACAAATATAAATACATATAGCCTTTCTAGCAAAGAATTTTTGCCGTGTTTACTAACAATTCCAAGGTAAAATTTGATATATTTGTGAGTAAGTAACAGCGAACCCAAAAGACTTGAAAGATATGAGAAAGTTGTACCTCCTTCTTGCTGCGCTCGCGATCGTTGGATGCGGCAGCAACAATACGTCAACAGAAGCCTATGATGAGCTTGAAGTAATCGGTCAGGAAGCCGAAAAGATGGTCGGCGCATTCGGAGACCAGAGGGAAATTACCGAGGAGGAGATGGCGATGTACAAGACGGTCACGGCAAACGATGACTCTGCATCGTACGTTCCTCTTTCAGTCTCTACCCAGGTGGTGGCCGGCATCAACTACAAGTTCTATTGCCGCTACGACCCTCAGGACGGCGAAGGCCCTGCATACTGCTGGGTAACCATATACAAGCCTCTCCCAGGATCGGGTGATCCCAGGATACTCTCAATCGAAAAGTAGGGTAGCCTCCTTTAGAATGACTTTGCTCTGAGGAGAGCATTGTCATGAATCTGGGATGCGTAGAACAGCAGATCCCAGTGATGGAGGTTGTTCTTGTCCACGCCTGCATTCAGGAAGAAAGGCGCGATCTCGTAGAAACTGTAGTAATACTCAGGATCGTCGGTGTCGACTATGAGGACATTTGTCTTCGGGTCGATATGGACGGTGTTGGTAGTTCCGTTGAACTCGAAAGTGGCAGGTGTGCTGTCCGTCATCCAGTTAAGCGGGTTTATGCAGGTGGCGGCATCGGCACCGACCAGCGGCCAGATCGCATCTACCGTCTGGGTGCTGTTGAAGCTGATGACTACGCCGCTGTCACCTTCTCCGCTTGCTGCTTTGATGTGCGGAAAGCTTAGATCCGCCTCGCTGAGCCTGAAGCCGAGTGAGTAGCAAGCGATCATGCGCTCATATTGTTCGTCACTCATGTGCACGAGCAGGTCCAGAGCCAGCATCGCACCCTGGCTGAATCCGGCGATTATGAACGGACGTCCACCGTTCTGGTGCTCCATATAGTAGTCGAAGGCATCGCATACCTCCTCGACCACATTATGATAGACGTCTTCGAGATTGGTGCCCGATGTAAGTATTTCCTGCTGACCTCCGAACAGGTTCAGCTCCTCTTCCTGCTGCTGTATGGCGTTTCTCGGAAGTTGGGTCAAAGCGTTGAAGGTCATCTGGTGGTAGAGAGGAGAGATGACGTTGAAATCGTCGTTGAACATGTTCTTCTCCACCCATGCGATCTCACCGTTGATGGCGTCCAGATCCGCATCGGTCAGCTGCGACTGCCAGCAGATATTACCCTTGTTGTCAGTAGCATCGATCACCTCGGTCGAGACGATGTACAGAACGTCTATCTTATCCGTGTCGAACTTATTTGCAGACTGGTACCAAGTCTCAGGATTGCTCCAATCCGACTTTGGACCATTGCATGAGCACACCAACATTGCCGCAGACATCAGTGTCAATGCGACGGTATTCAAATATAATCTTGACATATCCTATCCATTTAACACTGCAAACTTACAAAAAAGTCTTAATTATCGTTGAGCACGAATACGAACCTTGCTCCGTTGGTGTAGCTTTTGTCGAGGTATACCTCGCCGTCCAGCTTCTCTGCAATCATCTTGCAGATGTTGAGTCCCAGGCCTGAGCCCTGCGAGAACTGGTTGAGCTTGGTGAACCTGTTGAAGATCTCATCGGCCTTGTTCGCTGGGACGCCCTCTCCCGTGTCGGTGACGGAGAATGTCAGCTTGCCTGGATGCTCGGTAGTAGAGCAGTGCAGATGGATCTCACCCTTGACGGTGTGCTTGCATGCGTTCGTAAGGTAATTGATGAGCACCTGCTGTATCCTTCGGCCGTCCGAGTTGATGATATGGTCGTCCGGCAGATCCGAAGTAAAGTACATCTCCACGTCATTCGGTTTCCTGAATTCGACGGACATGATGGCGTTCATGCAGATGTGGTTGACATTGATGTCTGACATCTGTATGCGATAGTTGCCATGCTCTGAGTCCGCGATGTCGATGATGTCGCCGATGAGCATGTCCAGCATGTTGTAGCTGTTGTAGATGTATCTGTTGTACTGCTCCTTCTCGCTCTCTGTCCACGCTCCGTCAGGGAGTCCGTGCAGCTGTGCGAAGCCGAACAGGGCATTGAGAGGCGTACGAATCTCGTGGCTCATATTCTGCAGGAACATGGTCTTTGCCTTGTTCGCAGCGATGTTGTCCTCGAGAATGCGCTGCCGCCTGAGCTCTGCCTGCTTCTCGTCCTCGATCTTCCTGACAGCCCAGACGAGGTTCATGACCGTTCCGTCCTCATCCCTGTTTGCGACTATATATGACCACTCGTGCCATACATCCTTTGTGTCCTTGAACTGATTGATCAGGACGTTGGTGTCCTTCATCCGCTCATTAATTGTGCTGAGGTCAGCAAACTTGATCATCTCATCCCTGAACAGCGGAGAAACTCTCTGCTTGCATGCAAAATCGATCGCTGTCAAGATCTCACCAGTCTCGTACTTGCTCTTCTGCTCCTCTGTCATGTCCATGTTCCAGTTGTATGTGAAGTACGTCAAGTTGTCCATCTTTATGTATGTCATGAACTGGTATGAACGTGCGAGTGAACGGATCACGAGATCGGTACGCTTCTCCTTCTTCTTCGATTCGGTGATGTCCGCGCAGAAGCCGGAAATGACCTCCTGGTTGTCATCAGTCACATAGTTGGTTCCGCCTGCATGGAGATAGATGCTACCCTTTGTGGGATGGTCCCATTTGAGCTGTCGCGTGAGCAGGGTTCCGTCTCGCATCGACGCATAGTCATCGTTCTCGATGGTGAAGACATCCTCCTTGAGCCTGCTGTGGTAATAGCTATACATTTCCTCCGGAGTCATCTTGGTGTTCTCAACTCCGAAGATCTTCTTCAGCGTCTCGTCTGCATACATCTGGTGGCGTCCCTGCGATACCATTTGGATCTTCCAGATTCCATATCCGGCATTGGCTATTATGCCAGTGTTCTCCTTGAGCACCTTCTCGTTGGCCTCCAGCTTCTGCCTGATCTCGTTCTTCTCGTCCTCATGGACGAAGACATGTATCGTGCACATTCCTATCATCAATCCTATCGTGTAGAGAGGGAGGTATGAATGCCAGATCTGTACTACGATGCAGGTTGTCATTACCATGCAGAACATTCCGATGGTGAAATATCTGAGTCTGCTCCTGTCGCTGTTTCTGAAGTAGAATACAAATGACATTATGGCAACCAACACATAGAGCGTGATCTGGATTCCGAGTGCTATGTGTCGTACAAGGCCGGTCTGATAGTCACCGTTGGCGTCAAACCAGAAGAATATCGGAACAAAGATGTTGATGAAGAGGCTTATCAGTTCTCCTACGCAGAATGCAAAGCCGAATGCTATGATACTCTGGCCGATTCTTTTCGGAGGGTTCAGGTATGCGACGACATAACGGCACCAGAAAGCGATGGACAGGGCAACCGCGATGTGATAGACAAAGGTGTCGGCATTGAGGGCTGCGGAAGGTCCATGATCATTCAGAAAGCCCCATAGGCCGTCTATGATGAAATAGATGAAGAGGACCTGTAGGTAGGAACGAAAGTATTTGGTCGCGGTGTCTGCTTGCGGAGTACTCTTGAAGACATCAAAATTGATGATGAGAAGCAATATGATGGCTATGATACCGAACAATGAATAGTACATGGCTTTCGGTTGAAAATGTCAAGTAAGTGTTGGCCCAATTGCCTGGGCATCGCGAGTGATTCTATATCTTTTTAAATATAGTCAAGCTTTCCGAGAAATGACAATAATCACCGTATTATGTTATCAAAATATCACAAATTGGGGTTTTATGAAATAAAAAAGGCCGGACAGAGCCCGGCCTATGGTTGTACTTAGCGTATTCCCGACTACCAGAGAGTGATCTCGAAATGCTGAGGGAGATTGCCGTCGATAGTGTATTCAGGAAGAGTGCGGGCACCCCATGCGTCATTGCCTCCGACGCCGTGGATGCAACTGTCGATGTTGACTGTGATGAAGTCATACTCCGGAATCTCGTGAGGATGGCCCTTGGTCTCCAGGTCTGATTCCTCATATGGCCAAGCCCTGAAGTTGAACGGTGTCGAAGACTTCACATGGAGCTCGTCTCCGATAGAGAACCAGCGCACGTCACTTCGGTTCGAGTTGTCCTGCGGCACCACATATTCGGTCGCGAATTCGTCGATTCCGAGACTCCATCTGCCAACGAACGAACCTGTCTTGCGGTCAGGATAGTTCTCCCAAGGACCGCGACCATACCACTCGACAGGAGCGTCGGTCTTCGCGACCTTGAGGTGGAAGCCGAACTTCGGCATGAGCTGGATGTCATTTTTATAAGGTGCATAGTCGGCGATGACGTTGAGCCGGCCGTCCGCGAGAACCTCGTAGCTGAGCGTGTAGTCTGCTCCGACAGGAAGGTCCATCTCGAAGTTCACAGCAACGCTGTTCCTGATGTTTGCAGTCTCGACCTTCTTCACCTTTCTATCTGCTGCAGCATTCCTCCAGTCGGCGAGACGCTGCTCGTAGCTGTTGCGGCGCTGATTGTCGTTCGCCGGCTTCCAGAAATAAGGCTCGAAAGCGCCGCGGAGCATTTCCTTGCCGCTCTTGGTCCATGAGACGAGGGCTCCGTTCGAAGAGTCGAAAACGAACTCGAAGTCCTTGCCGCTGACGCAGATCTTGCCTCCGGCGTTGGTGACCTTTGGACGCGGGCCGACAGCCTTTTCCTGCTCAATCGGCTCTCCGTTGACATATCCGCCGCGTACTTTCTTGAGAGGTCCATGGACAAGGAACTGCTCCTCAGCCACGCAGAATCCCTTTTCTGCCCATATCTGGGCCTCCTTGAGCCTTGCATGGACATTGAGGTAAAGCTCGGCGGTGATGTGCGGACAGTCGCCGATGCTGAGCTTATTTCCTGTCAGCAGCGCAGCTCCCTTCGCGATCACAACGCCGTCGGCAAGCCACTCGTAGTCATAGCTGAAGTCCTCGAGGCTCGTGAAATCGTAGCGGTTGGTGAGTTCTATGCTACCGTCATCCGCGTATCTGAAAAGTATGTTCTGATGCACCTTCTTCGCCTCATAGTAATGTGGGTGCGGGGTGCGGTCAGCCGAAAGGATACCGTTGGTACAGAAAGCACCGTCGTTCGGGTAGTCACCGAAATCGCCGCCGTATGCCCAGTACTCGCCGTCCTGGCGAAAACGGCTCGTGATGCTGCCGTCGTACGAGAGCTGGTTGGTTGCGATAGGGGTTGCGAGACTCTGGTCCACGAGATCCCAGATTGCTGCGCCGACGATCGATGGGTCGTCGTACATGACATCCCAGTACTCCTGGAAGTTGCCCAGGGTGTTGCCCATCGAGTGCGCATACTCGCGCATGATGAACGGCTGGCTGATCTTCTTTGCCTCCTCGCGGAGAACCTCCGGAGCAAGGTATCCGTCGTCATATATGTCCGAATACTGCCTGTCGGTGTCGCAGAGAACCGGTCTCGATGGGTCGAGCTTCTTCACGACATCGTGCATGGCCTTCATGTTGCGACCCATACCGCCCTCGTTGCCGAGCGACCACATGATCACGCATGGATGGTTCTTGTCCCTCTCGACGACAGCCACGGCTCTGTCCACATGAGCCTCGGTCCAATCCTCCGAGTCACCGATCGCGGTGTTGCAGCGTCCGGTTCCATGGCTCTCCTGGTTCGCCTCGTCCATCACATATACTCCATATTCGTCGCAGAGCTCATACCAACGTGGGTCGTTAGGGTAGTGGCTGGTGCGGACGAAGTTGATGTTGCACTGCTTGATGAGTTCGTGGTCACGCCTCATGGTCTCCTCGGTGAGGGTACGACCCGTGCGAGGATCATGCTCGTGCCTGTTCACGCCCTTGAGCTTCACGACCTTACCGATCACCTTGAAGAGCTCTCCGTCGATGGTGATAGTCCTGAATCCGGTGCGGTAGCTGAAGGTCTCGACAGTCTTTCCTCCGAGTTCGAGGGCGATCTTCACGTCGTAGAGGTTCGGATGCTCAGCTGACCAGAGCTCAGGGTTCGCGATGGTGAAAGAAACGGTGCCGTCGGCGGAATAGGCGGCTCTAGTGCCTGCGTTATTTGTTGACGGACCGTCAAGCGGGATGGTGACTGATTTAGTCTGGCCGTTGAAGCTGACGTTGACCTTGGCGCTTGCGCCTTTTGCCTTTTCCAGACTGCGTGTGTCGAGGCTGATCTCCACGTCGAGCTTGCCTTCGTCCATCGCATCGTTCAGGGTAGGCTTGAGGAAATAGTCACGGATGAAGACCTGAGGCCTGGTCCATAGCCTTACGCTGCGGAAGATTCCGCTCAGTCGCCACATGTCCTGGTCCTCGAGATAGCTTCCGTCTGACCATCGGTAGACCTCCACTGCGAGCTTGTTGTCGCCCTCATGGAGGAACTTGGTCACGTCGAATTCCGCTGGGTTCATCGAGTTCTGGCTATATCCGACCTTCGCGCCGTTGATCCAGATGTACATCGCAGACTTGACTCCGCCGAACTCGAGAATATAGTTCTTGCCGGCCTCCTTCTTGTCGAGGTGGATGTTGGTGATATAGCTGCCGACAGGGTCGCGGTGGTCGTAATGGTACCACCTCAGGTCGTCCGGTTCTTCGGTGACGCTGCCGACCATGATCTTATATGGAGAGGTGATGTTCGTGTAGATGGCCTTCCCGAAGCCCTGCAGCTGCCATGCGCATGGAACGATGATGTCGTCCCAACCCTTGCAATCATATCCGAGCTCATAGAAATTCTCCGGCCTGCTCTGCGGATCCTTCGCCCAGTGGAACTTCCATTTTCCGTCCAGGCTCATTACGTCGCTTCTGCCCGCGATGTGGGTAGGGAGGTCGAGGGTCGCGTGGTACGGCTCCTTGTTGATTCCGATCACATGTGGATCTTCCCAGTCGAATCTCTCGCGGACGACGCTGACTTCGATCTGGCTGCCGGCAAGTAGCTTGCTGCTGTTCTTCGCTTTTCCGCTAGTCGGTGTAGTGAAGTCGCCGCCGAGCACCACGACCTTGCTCTTGATCATGATCCTGCCGTCGGGGCCGACCTTGAGCGTCGATCCGTCGGACCTGAGCACAGATGCCGGTCCGTCCGGTGCCGGTTGCTCCACTATCGCAAAGCTGCCGAACGGCTGGGCGTATGCGATGTTCCTTGACCCACTCGCAGCCACGTACGCCGCCATCCCGACCAACGCGGTCGCCATTAATGTTCTTATTCTCATCTCGTGTGGTTTCTCTATGCGTTTGTCGCACAGTTTTTAAAGTTAAGTTTTTTTCGGAACTGCGCTTAGCGCAGCAGCACAGCCTTGGCCTCGGCGGTGAGGTATGGCTCCACGACCTCGAATGGGAGGGTGAACGACGGCATTCCGGATGCGTACGGTGCGATCTCGTACTGCTGGTAGGTGAAGGTCAGGCCCTCCGCGCATGGAGCCGGCTGGTGGCTCGGAATAGGGATGATCCCATCCTCGATGAAGAGAAACTCCATCATCTGCTCCTCGCTCTGGACCTCTTCCGTCTCTGCGAAGAACTGCATGAGCCCTTTCCTGAACTCCTGCTGGAGCGGCATGAGCGCTGAATCGACGATGAACTTCTGGACCTTGACTCCGGTGGCCTTGTCGAAGGTCTGCGGACCGGCTCCGGTGACACCACCATGCGCACCTCCGAGGTAGAGATAGTTGTTGCAGTCGAAGACGACATATCTCTCGGTCTCGAAGATCTTGCTGATGTTGAACTGGTATTCCCATGGATAATAGGTCTCATCGTCGGCTGCGATTGCGTTCACAGCCTTCGCGAGGCCTTCGCCATAATATTGCACGCATTCATCGACATTGGCCTTGTCGCCGGAATATGCATCGAACTGAGGTTCCGTGTCCTCGTAGCTGATGAACCTTGTCTCACGGTCAAGATATGCCACCAGAGTGTCCCTGACGAGGGCTTCGGCTGGGGTGAGGCCTGTCGGAAGCTCTATCGAGAGATTGGTGACGCAGTATTGGGTAGAGTCTGCGAAGGATGCAGTCTCAGTGTTGAAGTCAGCCTGAACTCCAGCGCATGAAGCTGTCAGGAGCAATGCCGCGAGTATTGGGAATAATGTGAATCTTCTCTTCATTTTTTAGGTTCTATTTTCTGATGAATACTGTCTTGCAGTAGTCCCAAGGAATGTCGAACTTCTCCGTCGGGATGTTTACCAGACCGTCGAAGTCATCGCGTTCGAAGGTGATAGTCAGCTTTCCGTCCTTCAGCAAGATGTTTCGCTTTGATGACCTTACGGTTTTCACTCCGTCATTGTATTCATAGGTGACGGAGCCGTCAGGCGCGAATACGAACTTGAGTGGGAGGTCCGATATCGTCCCTTCTGATGTCGGCATGCATACTGTCACGGTCTTGTCCTCGTGGACGGTGAGGGATTGGAAATGTACGTCCTTCGAGCGCCAGATAGGTTTCTCGGCACCGACCACCATGAGATCTTCGTGTGCGCATGTCCATTCGCCCCGTGCATCGACCAGAAGCTTCTGCAGTTTCTCCACCGGCACGGTGATTTTCTCATTTGCAGGTATGATGAGGACGAATCTGGCTCCGTTCTTATATGTCCTGTCAAGGCGGACGATACCGCCGAGCCTGTCCGCGAGGTCCCTGCATATGTTAAGTCCCATTCCGTGTCCGTCCTTCATGCTGTCCAGGGTGACGAATCGGTTGAAGATGTCCTCTGCGATGGATTCCTTGACACCTTCTCCGGTATCTGTCACGGAGAATGTCACATGGCCCGGGTTCTCCATAACCGAGCAATTGACGACGATTTCGCCCTCAGTGGTGTGCTTGCACGAATTGGACAGGAAGTTCACGAGTATCTGCTGCACGCGTTTAGGGTCCGTATTGACATAGTATCCGTTGTCGACGTCGGAGGTGAAGTAC
The DNA here is from genome assembly GCF_056207615.1 of Candidatus Cryptobacteroides sp. Taxonomy (NCBI): domain Bacteria; kingdom Pseudomonadati; phylum Bacteroidota; class Bacteroidia; order Bacteroidales; genus Candidatus Cryptobacteroides; species Candidatus Cryptobacteroides sp. The sequence continues at coordinate 13,825 of NZ_JBAEER010000016.1, forward strand.
ATGCGCACTCCCGGCGGCGTTCTGCTGGTCGAGCAGTTGACCGACTTTCGGATTATTTCGTTGCAGGAGGTGTCGACCTTGTTGATGTTCAGGATTCCTTTCTCGACGTCGGACATACAGAGGACGTCGTTTACTATCATCGTGAGAAGGTCGGTGCTGTCCTTGACATACTCGCAATATTGTGACTTCTCCTCGTCGGAGAGGAAACCGTCCGGAAGGGACAGAAGCTGCGAGAATCCCACTATCGCGTTCAGCGGAGTACGGATGTCATGGCTTATGTTCTGGACGAACAGGGTCTTCAGCTTGCTTGCCTCGTCAGCGATGCGGGCATCGGACAATGCCTTGTTGAGCTCATCCTCCTGCCTCTTCCTCTCTATATGCTCCTTGGTATAAAGTGAGAACCTGAGCGCCAGATATGGTATATCCTTGCCGAGGGAATAGACAGTAGCTCTGACCCATCTAAGTTCTCCGGTGCAATGCGACGCGTAAGTGTACTCAGCATGGGTACTGTTTTCCCTAATAGCGATCAGCTTGTCCTTGGCGGTGAAGTCCAGCCATCCCGGATAGTATTCCGGATCCATCAGCGACCTCGATTTTTCGACGAGATTTTCAATTGAGTAATGATTTGCATCAGTCTTGAAGTCAAACACAGGTGACTTCTTCACTTCATAGACGGTCTCGGTGTCCAGGTCCACTATGTAACCGGAAATCATCTGGGTTGCGATCGCGTTCCAGAACGTGTTGTTGAGCACATCATTGGTGCAGTCCTTGAAGTTGACGAAAGCCTCGTTGTGGGACATTTTGGATACATGGGTGGTGTACCAGATCGGAATGTCACCATGTGAAATCCTGTGCTGTACCTCGAAATAATCAACATCGCGAAGACGCTTTGTGATGCTCTTCAGAGAGAGTTGGGAGATGACCTTGTCCTTGTCATTAGGAAGCACGAATGTATCAGCATACAACCTTACCAACTGGTCATGACTGTTGATGGAATCATACGCGCTGCTGTTTCCGATCTTTCCGGGACTCTTGAGCTTCGTGATGCCTCCTGTGCTCAGGTCTACAACGAATGCTCCCTTCGACTTGTTGAGATATCGTTCCACCAAGTACTTCTCTTTCCTGATTCTCTCCTCACTCAGGTGGATTGTGCTGCGGACGACGCGGTGAGTGCCTCCGATGCGGACGCCATTCTTATACTCGAAATTGCGAAGTCCGCCACATCGTACGATCCTTGTGGTTCCGTCGGGATGATGCCACGGATACTGGACTTCGGCGTTCTCTCCTTTGTTTATCCTCTCGATCACATCCTCCACGAGCTCGTATGCATCATTGTCGATTGCATCGTACCATTTGTGGTAGGTGTCCTCCGGTGAGACTCTTTCCGTCATGCCGAGCAATTCCAGCATCACGTCGTCTACATACATTCGAGGCTCTGCGCCTTCGTCGATTTCGATTGCCCATAATCCGTTTTTCTGTTTGCTCAGAATCTCGGCAGACAAAGGGAATGTCCCATAGTGATTAGTGCTTTCCATTGATGTGGTTTTAACTCTACAAGTTTAACAAAAAAGCCCCAAATAATAGTAAGATAATCGTATCTTTGTGACATGTCCGAAGAGAAAGAATTATCATTGACGGCGAAGACTGTCCAGAAGACCCTTGACTGGGCCTATGATAAGGCTGTCGACGGCATCACGGGACTCGGAACGGCCGAGGAACTCGCCAACAGCTTCCTCAAGGGCGAAGGCGACCTTGACAGGAAGGTGAATTCTCTTATCCGCAGGCAGAATACGAAAGCCGCATCCGCAGGATTCGCCACTGGGCTCGGAGGACTATTCACACTGCCGGTAGCAATACCTGCCGATATCGCAAGCTCAATCTACATACAGATCAAGATGGTCATTGCCATTGCCATCATGTACGGGGTAGACGTGAAGGACGAAAGAGTCAGGACCTTGGTATATCTCTGCCTGGTGTCAAGCTCGACGAGGGATCTTGCGTCCCAGTTCGGTATCAAGGCCGGAGGACGAATCTTCATGCAGTCCATCAGAAAGATCCCGGCAAGAGTTTTCCATCGAATAAACCAGAAAGTCGGAATCAGGCTGCTGGCAAAGTTCGGCAGAAGGGGAGTCCTGAAATTCGGAAGGCTCGCTCCCTTTGTCGGAGGTATCATCAACGGAACCCTGGACTTTCTCTCGACCCGAGCCATCGCGAAGGTCGCCAAGAAGACTTTCCGTGATCTGGTGACAGAAACGCCTGACGAAAGCGCAGATGTACTTGAGTAAATCCCAAACAACCAATACTCAATAAAACAAACCTCAAATGAAGAACTTAAGATCTGTTGTGTTGTCGTTGCTCGCCGTGGCGATGGCATCATGTAGTCAGCCAGTCGAGAACAAGGTTGACAAGTACGCAATCGACTGTACCCTGATGAGGGGATTCAACTACACTCCGGCAGGGGTCGCTGAACCCCGTCACCACATTGACACATGGGTAAAGTATGACGAAGACGTAATCGCGTTTGACCTCGACCTTGCAAAGGGTCTCGACCTCAATTTCTGTAGGGTGTTCGTCCCATATCAGGTCTACACTGAGATCGGTGATACTCTCGTCGACAGGCTCCGCGACTTTGCGCACAAGTGCGACGAGAGAGGTATGAAGATGATGCCTGTAGTCGGCAGCGGCCGATGGACCAGAGACAGCACTCTCCTTTACCAAGCCGAGGAATGGGTGGATTTCCTCGTGGGCGCGCTCAAGGATGAGCCGAACCTTGCAATGTGGGACATCATGAACGAGCCAGACCTCAATGTCAGGATGCGAGAAGCTAACTTCGAGAACTGCAAGCGCATGTATGGACTATTTAAGGAAAAGGATCCTCAGACTCCGCTCACCATCGGTTTCCAGCTCGTTTCGAGCATGATAAAGATGGCAGACTATGCTGATATCCTCCAGTTCCATGACTATTCCGAGACCAGGGCAGAAGTGCGCGACACCGTTGCTCGTGCGCAGGCTTTTGCAGACCAGGTCGGAAAGAAGATATTCAACGGCGAGATGGGATGCGTAGGACGTGCTAACCCGTACGACGTTACTCTTGAGGAGCACATGAAGGCAAACATGGGCTGGTGCATCTGGGAGCTGATGGTCGTAAGAAAGGGCTGGGGCATGATCCACGGTGTTTTCTATGAGGACGGAACCGTGCGCGATCCATCAATCCCTGCAGCTATTCTTGGATATTTCCGTAACCGTGAGGACATCGTTCCTGAGGATCCGGACAGAGAGTCAAGGATCACCAATGCCATGGCCGGAATTGAACAGTGGAAGAAAGATGGAGCAAAGGATTGGGAAAAGGGTATCCGTCTCGCAGAGCTCAGCGCCAACACTCTCGAGGCTGCGCAGCTGGCACCTATGCGCGAGGCTCCGAACTGGCAGGTAAACCAGCTCCGCAAGAGTGGCGACCTCAAGGAGATGAAGGAACTTCTTGACAAGTTCTACGTAATGATGAAGCCATACAAGAAACCAGATCAGAAGTAACATCCCATAATATGACGGATGTGCTGGAGATGCTGGACGACAAGGTGCGGTGTAGCGAGCTGGCGGCGAGCCTCGGGATCGAGCAGCCGAGAATGTACGCCGATGACAGGCTCGCCGCCATCACCGACTGGCCTGTGGTCTACAAACGCGCCAACGTGCTGAGCGGCTCTTCTGTGTATTTCCCGAAGAGTCTTCCCGCGCTCGAAAAGCTCATCCGGAACAGTGCGAAGCCCCACCTTGTAATGGATTATGTGGATGGCTATGACCTTTCCGTGGACATAATAAGATGGCCGCAAGCTGACGGTTCGTTGTTCCTGCTTGCGGCTGCATATAGGGTATTGTGGCCCAGACAAAAGGGCGTTTCACGCGTGAGAATCGGGGTTTCTGCTCCGGATGTCATCGCTCAGGCTGAGCGAATCCTCGATGCGGTGGACTATCGTGGCGTGTGCGGGATGGACTTCCGTGTCGACCGAAAGAGCGGCAAGGCCCTGTTTCTCGAGTGCAATCCTCGATTAAGCGGCGGTATACTTTCGTCACTTGCGGCAGGTCTGGACCTTCCATATCTGCTCTGGCAGCTCTCCTTCGGAGAAACTCCATCCGTGCCTAGACTCCACTCTCACCGAATCTCGATCGGCTGAGAAGCCTGCTATGGCATCACGAAAGACTTGACCTCACCATAGACATACTTGCTGCCTTCGTCAGTGAAGACACGTGCGTATGCCCTGTAATAGAGGGTCTCGCCGTGCTGGACATCGTAAGTCTTAACGCCCATGAGCGAGCGGAAATTCTTCGCCTTGTATTCTATGACGTTGAGACCCAGATCAAGGAATCCGACAGGAGTCGAGAAGTTGTAGTTCTCGACAGAAATATCCTCTGAGAAACCGTAGAAGACACCTCCCTGACCGATATTTGAACCGGCGAAATGATAATCTATAGTGGCGTTGAAGGTGTAGCCTTCATAAGAGACGTCAGTCGCATCGAGAGTGGTCACGATAGCCTTGTAACCTTCCGGCGGAAGCTTTTCTTGGCAGCTCTGGAGCGATACGAGTGCGATCGCAGCTGCAAGGATTGAGAGTACTTTCTTCATGATAAGTGTATTTTTTGCAACCGTAAAGGTACGAAAGATTACCGTAAATATCAAAAACTTCTACTTACCGTCAGCGAGGAATGAGGCCTGGACTGGGCCGGCCTTGCGGTAGCCATCCTCGTTCATGTGGAGCTTGTCGCGGAGGTAATAGAGTGGGTAGTTGTACTCGTTCACGCCCAGCAGCTCGAACTGGTCGAGCACAGGTACGCTGAGATGGCTGCAGCACTCCTTCTGTGCCTTGACATACTCGGAGAAATTATGGCCCGTGGCATTGCCGTTCTCGGAAAACGGATTGTATCCGGCCTCGTTCGAGAAGAACCTGAAGGAAGTGAAGAAGTAGATCTCCGCCGCTGGGTTCTTCTCCAGCAGCGTCTTCACGCAATAGTTGATTCCGCCGCACTGGGTGTCGAGCTTGGACTCGTCGAATCCGTCCACCGAAGTATAGTCGCTCCAACTGCCGATCTCGCGGCTGTTGGTGAAGTCATTGGTCGATGCCCAGAGCACATAGATATCATGTACCCCTGCCTCGCGCACCTGCTGCTGCAGCGAATGTCCCTGCAGACTCGAGAACCCGGCACCGCCGACTCCATAGGTGGTTACGGTCGCATGCAGTTCGTCCGCCCATATCTGCTTCGCCGCATTCGATTCCTTGTTCACCGACAGCGAGCCTCCGAACACCGCGATGCTCTTTCCGTAGTTCTTGTGGCCCGCATAGATGCCCACCTCCTTGCTCGGAGTCAGCACCTTCGGCGTGTTGTCGACCTGCCTGGCCGTGCCCTGGGGCGCACTTCTTCTCTGTTCGGTGGTTCCCTGCGCTGAGGCGGTCGTGAGGGCAGCCAGCGCGAGTATGATGGTCAGAAATGTTCTTTTCATAATCTTACTTGAGCTCCGCAGCGACGTCGGTGATCATTCCGGCGTGTGACTCGTCAGGCTCGGTGAGAGTGCTGCTGAGTGCGATGGTGCCAGGCTGTGCGCCGACGGTGAACTCGCCGGTATAGAGGATGTCGCTGTTTCCATAGAGAGTCGCCTCGAGGCAGACCTTGTAGCTGCCCTTTGCCACAGCATTTCCATTCTCATCGGTGAAGTCCCAGCAGAAGCACTGTACTCCGCCGCTAGGAGTTGCACCGCTGAATGCGTCGAGCTGTGCGTCCGAAAGTGCCTCGGCATTGACGGTCTTGACCCATACAGGGACACATGCAGGGCGCTTGATGTAGCCGCGCACGAGCTCCTCGCCGTTGTTCGAACGGCCCTTGGTGGTATACGCTGTCACGAAGAGAGTCTTCACGACCTCACCGTTGCTGTTCTCGATCCATGCTGCATACTGGTTCGAGCCTGGTCCTGGCTGCGGTGTGTAGTTGAATGAAAGCTCGAGTGAGCTGGACTTTTTCTGACATGATGTCGCCAGACCCAAAACAAGGGCAGCGGCGATGAGAGCGATTTTCTTGATCATGATAAATGATAGGTTAGTGTGATTTCTGTCCTGAAAATATTTCAGCCGCAAAGATAGCAAATTACTTTTCTGAAAAATACGCTTGAGGCTCAATATCGGAGAGGTAGTTTTTGCTCTGTCTGTCTAATGTGTCGTATCCTTCGACGATAGAGAATGCGCAATACTCTCGACCCAACTTATGTATCTCGTCAATGATTTGTTGCTCCCTTGCGGCAGACGGCTTTTTGAAACCATTGATATAGTTTCTTAACAAGGTTGCGTTAATACCCACTCTCTTTGAGAATTCAGCTACATTGATTTCCTTGTGTAGAAGAAAGAATTCCTGTATTTTGGAAGGTACGGCGTCGTCATACTCAAAGCTCTCGAATGAGATATCCTCGTCTAGGTCACGCCAGTGGAATCCTGTGAACCCGATTGAGTAGTTTGCTCTCTGGTCTTGTGTGGCATTCATCAGTGCAGGATACCATAGAAGTGACTGCTTTAACTTATGACCATTTTCGTCCTCGGCATATATGTACTTCCTATCAAATGATATGTTACGTAGTTTCCTCATACTTGTTCGAAGTGCTCCTTCCACCGTTTGATAATTACCTCTTTGTTTTCAGAAATGGCGTTCTCAATTTTCTTCTGATCATTGGATTTTATCCCATGACTCTCTCGTAATTCAAATCGATCTTTTACGAGGTCATATACGGCATAACCGTCCTTGCCTTCAACATGAACATGTATGGGTTCATGCTCCCTGCTGTAGAAGAAAAACGAATACCCTATAAATCTAAATATCTCAGGCATGAGCAGTTTTTTGTCATGCAAATTTAGGGAATTATTATTAATACCCAATCATATGTTTCATTATTTGCATCGACATTTTGGCAAACTAGTCCTGAAATAGGTTTACCGACAGGGAAGAATAATAGCTATCCGTGGCAGGTAAGGTGGTGAGTGATAGTATGTTAAATGATTTGGGGTGGTCGATTTTTGACCATCCCAAACGGGTTAAAGGGCTGATATTTAATTAGTTGGCTGCCACGACGAAATAGGGCAGCTTTTTCCCGACTTTTACAAAATTAGGAGTCACGAATCCAAGAAGACGGGACAATTTTTCTTTCGGTATGGAAAATCCTTTTCTTGCCGCGGTTAGGGTGTGCGATTGTTTGCAGAAATATGCCTAAATTTACCGAGCGGCTTGTTTCACTCGACAGATATCTTGCTGAAGATTGCCTGGCGAAAGTCGACATGATAGACCTCGATAACTACTAGATAAACCTCGATAACTACTAGATAAACCATCGAAAACTACGATAAACTAAATGAACCACAGAATTCTGAATGTGATGGCGGCAGCAGCCGTACTCGCATCCGCAACAGTCAGCATGAGGGCGCAGGAAGTCCTTTATCCAAAGCAGTTCAACCTTGGAGAAGTGACCCTTCTCGACGGACCTTTCAAGCACGCACAGGATCTCAACATCGAGCATCTCCTCGAATATGACATCGACAGGCTCCTCCAGCCATTCCTCAAGCAGGCCGGACTCGAGCCTAAGGGCGAAGCATTCCCTAACTGGGAAGGACTCGACGGCCATGTCGGAGGCCACTACCTCTCGGCACTGGCCATCCATTATGCCGCGACCGGCGACCAGCAGTGCCTCGACCGCATGAACTACATGCTCTCCGAGCTCAAGCGCTGCCAGGATGCGAACGGCAACGGCTACCTCGGCGGTGTTCCGGACAGCAAGGAACTCTGGCCGGAGGTACAGACCGGCAACCTCAGACGCCTCCTTTCGATGTGGGTGCCATGGTACAACCTCCACAAGATCTACGCAGGTCTGCGCGACGCATACATGTATGCAGGCTCAGAGCTTGCGAAGGACATGTTCATCGACCTCTGCGACTGGGGAATCAGCATCTTCGGCAACTTCGACGCTGCGACCATGGAGAACATGCTCTCGCAGGAGCACGGTGGCCTGAACGAAGTCTATTCGGACGCGTACGTCATCACCGGCGACAAG
>NZ_JBAEER010000017.1:0-4144 GCF_056207615.1 Candidatus Cryptobacteroides sp.
GACTGATCAGGGCCTACAAGACTTCCACCGCAGACGCGCTGACCCAGGCCACCGTCGTGGAGAAGATCGCAAGCAGGCAGTTCCGTATAAGTTTCGACTACTTCGTCATGAACGACGTGATGAAGATCATCAAGGATCTCGGCCTCCCCATCCTCTCGCAGGATTTCGGGATGTCGTGCGTTGCTGACCTCAGGGTCAGGCTCACGCTGGTAGATGACTTCCTCAAGCGCGCAGGCGACGTCGAAGGAGCCCAGGTAGAAGAAATATGAAAAAGATAAACCCTCCCCAGGTGTTTAACAAGATTAGAACAAAATGAAGAAAGTACACATTTTCAACGCTGGCCCATGCATCCTTCCGGAGCAGGCCATCGAGAACGCCATCGAAGCATTGAAGGATTTCAAGGGCACAGGCATGTCAGTAATCGAGATCTCACACAGGACCAAGGAGTGGGAGGCTGTAATGAACGAGTGCCGCGCACTCTGGAAAGAGCTCCTCAACATTCCTGACACTCACGAAGTGATCTTCTTCGGCGGTGGAGCAAGCACCGGATTCCTCTATGTCCCTTACAACCTTCTCGAGAAGAAGGCTGCATACCTCGAGACAGGCGTGTGGGCAAAGAAGGCTGCCAAGGAAGCAAAGGGCCTCGGCTCTACTTTCGGCGCAGAGGTAGTCACCGTAGCGTCTTCAGCCGACACTACCTACAACTATATTCCGAAGTCATACGAGATTCCTGCTGATGCGGACTACTTCCACATCACAACCAACAATACCATCTACGGTACCGAGATCAAGGAAGACATCGACTGTCCTATTCCTCTCGTAGCCGACATGTCGTCAGACATCATGAGCCGTCCTGTAGACGTAAGCAAGTATGCAGTGATCTACGGTGGTGCGCAGAAGAACGTGGGCCCTGCCGGCGTAACCTTCGCGATCGTCCGCAAGGACATCCTCGGAAAGGTGAGCCATTACATCCCTACCATGCTCAACTACCAGACCCACATCGATGGAGAGTCAATGTTCAACACTCCTCCTGTATTCCCAATCCTCGTGATGAACGAGACCCTCAAGTGGCTCAAGGGAATCGGCGGCGTAGAGGCGATGAACAAGATCAACGTCGAGAAGGCCGAGCTCCTCTACAACGAGATCGACCGCAACTCTCTCTTCGTAGGCACCGCTGCCAAGGAGGACCGCTCAATCATGAACGTATGCTTCGTCATGGCTCCAGGCAAGGAGGCTCTCCAGGATGAGTTCCTCGCTTTCGCCAAGTCAAAGAAGATGGCAGGCCTCAAGGGTCACCGCAGTGTCGGTGGTTTCCGCGCTTCAATCTACAACGCTTGCCCTATCGAGAGCGTGAAGGCACTCGTGGAGGCAATGCAGGAATTCGAACAGCTCCACAAATAAGACAAGATGAAGATTCTTTTGGCAACCCAGAAGCCATTCGCTGCAGCAGCGGTGGCTGGTATCAGGAAGATCGCCGAGGAAGCAGGCCATGAGCTCGTGCTCCTCGAGAAATATGCAGAGCAGTCAGACTTCGTAGCGGCCGTCGCTGACGTGGACGCCATCATCGTCCGCTCGGACAAGGTCACCGCCGAGGTCGTGGAGGCTGCGAAGAACCTCAAGATCGTCGTTCGCGCAGGTGCCGGCTTCGATAACCTCGACCTCGCCGCTTGCACCGCACACAACGTGGTTGCGATGAACACTCCCGGCCAGAATTCGAACGCTGTCGCAGAGCTCGCTCTCGCGATGATGATCTTCATGGCACGTACCCAGTTCACCCCTGCAACCGGAACTGAAATCGAGGGCAAGACCATCGGTATCCAGGCATTCGGCAACGTCGGCAGGCTCGTCGGCAAGAAGGCCGCAGCGCTCGGAATGAAGGTGAAGGCCATCGATCCATTCCTCACCGCAGAGCAGATCATCGCCGGTGGCGCTGAGCCTGCATCAAGCCTCGAGGAGCTCTACGGAAGCTGCGACTATGTAAGCATCCATATCCCTGCGACCCCTCAGACCATCAAGAGCATCAACTACGATCTCATCACCAAGATGCCTAAGGGCGCTACCCTCGTGAACACCGCACGCAAGGAAGTCATCGACGAGGAAGGTCTCGAGAAGGCTCTCGAGGCTCGTCCTGACCTCAAGTACATCACCGACGTCGCTCCTGACAACCTCGCGGCTCTCCAGGAGAAGTTCGGTCTCCGCGTATTCGCAACCCCTAAGAAGATGGGAGCACAGACCTCGGAGGCCAACGTGAATGCAGGCCTCGCTGCCGCAAGCCAGATCTGCAACTACTTCGCAACCGGTTGCACAAAATTCCAGCTGAACAAATAACATACTACCCACACTTATATAACATTAGACTATGGTAAGAGTAAAACCTTTCGCAGCAATCCGCCCTCCTAAGGCACTCGTGGAGGAAGTTGCAGCAAGACCTTATGACGTCCTCAACTCAGAGGAGGCGAAAAAGGAAGCCAGCGAGAAGTCGCTGCTCCACATCACCAAGCCTGAGATTGACTTCGACCCAATCGCCGACGAGCACAGCCAGCCTGTATACGACAAGGCTGTCGAGAACTTCAAGGCATGGCAGGAGAAGGGATGGCTCGTAAGGGATGCGAAGCCTTGCTACTACGTATATGCACAGACGATGGAGAAGCGCACCCAGTACGGTTTCGTGCTCTGCGCCCACACCGATGACTATGCTACCGGCAAGATCAAGAAGCATGAGCTCACCCGCAAGGACAAGGAAGACGACCGCATGATCCATGTACGCATCCAGAACGCGAACATCGAGCCTGTGTTCTTCTCATTCCCTGACAACGATGAGCTCGCACAGATCATCAAGAACACGATCGCAGGTGCTCCTGAATACGATTTCGTTGCAGAGGACGGCTTCGGCCACCACTTCTGGGTGATCGACGACGACGCTGTCATCGCACGCATCAGCGAGATCTTCGAGAACGACATCCCTGCCTTCTACGTGGCAGACGGCCATCACCGCACTGCGGCTGCCGCACGTGTAGGTGCAGAGAAGAAGGAGAATAACCCTGCACATACCGGCGATGAGGAGTACAACTTCTTCATGGCAGTATGCTTCCCTGAGAGCCAGCTCAAGATCATCGACTACAACCGCGTGGTCAAGGATCTCAACGGCCTCAGCGAGGAAGAGGTGCTCAAGGCTCTCGAGGAGGATTTCGAGGTCAAGCTCGAGTCTAAGCCTCGTTGCGGAAGGCCTGCAAAGCCTTACCGTCCTGACCATCTCCACCAGTTCTCGATGTACCTCGGCAACAAGTGGTACAGCCTCGAGACCAAGCCAGGCCGCTTCAACGACGAGGATCCTATCGGAGTACTCGACGTGACCATCCTCTCTAATCTCGTACTCGACAAGATTCTCGGAATCAAGGATCTCCGTACGGACAAGAGGATAGACTTCGTCGGCGGTATCCGTGGTCTCGGCGAGCTCGCACGCCGCGTGGACAGCGGTGAGATGAAGGTTGCCTTCGCTCTCTACCCAGTATCGATGAAGCAGCTCGTCAACATCGCTGACAGCGGCAACATCATGCCTCCTAAGACCACCTGGTTCGAGCCTAAGCTCCGCTCAGGACTCGCTATCCATAGTCTCGACTAGCCAATAGCCAACACAACAACAAATGCCCACGGCCAAAAACCGTGGGCATTTGTTTTAGATGCATCAACGATGATAGATTTTATTTGCTCCATTAAGCCAAGATCGAGCGCTCCCTAGATTGAACACCAGTGCATCCAATCACAACAACGCACATAGATATGACTCCCTCTGATGTCCATGTTTCTCTCTGAGGATCCCGGGGAACAGACCCTCCTGATTATGTTCACTCTGACTTATAGCCGTTATGGAAAGGATTGCGATAAAAGAACATCCACAACTTGCGGTCAGCATCTATTTCAACGTCGTAGCCATCAGAGAAATTACGCAAAGCAGATCTCAATTGATATGGATTATAGGACATTGACTCCAAACTAAAATCACAACACTCGCGCGTACTTCTCATCTCTATTGACAGACAAGGATAATCACGTAACGAGGATTCGGTATGTTTCATGGATAAACTAACACGCCTTATCTCTCTCCAGTCGACATCAATGTTATAGTAGCTCCTGATCTTTATTC
>NZ_JBAEER010000018.1:0-7214 GCF_056207615.1 Candidatus Cryptobacteroides sp.
GGGCGAACCTCAGGTTCGTGGTGTCTGTGGCAAAACAGTACCAGAATCAGGGACTCAGCCTTCCGGACCTTATCAACGAGGGCAACCTCGGACTGATCAAGGCGGCGGAGAAATTCGATGAGACACGCGGTTTCAAGTTCATCTCCTACGCAGTATGGTGGATACGTCAGTCAATCCTCCAGGCTCTTGCAGAGCAGTCGCGAATAGTGCGACTCCCTCTCAACCAGGTGGGCTCCCTTAACAAGATCAACAAGGCTCTCTCAAAGTTCGAGCAGGAGAACGAGCGTATGCCATCGAGCGAGGAACTCGCAGAGATGATAGACGTTCCGAAGGAGAAGATTGCCGACACCCTCAGGGTCTCAGGCCGTCATGTATCCGTAGACGCTCCTTTCGTTGAGGGCGAGGACAACAGCCTTCTCGATGTGCTTGTGAACGATGATTCACCGAGTGCGGACAGGGGACTTGTCAACGAGTCGCTCAACAGGGAGATCGAACGTGCGCTTTCTACTCTTGCGCCTCGCGAAAGGGACATCATCAAATATTTCTTCGGCATCGGTTGTCAGGAAATGACACTCGAGGAAATAGGCGAGAAGTTCAATCTCACCCGTGAGCGTGTCCGCCAGATCAAAGAAAAGGCGATACGCAGACTTAAACAGAACTCGAGAAGCAAGCTTCTCAAGAGCTACCTTGGCTAATCAATGACACCAGAAAATTTTATCATCGCCAAGGCTGCAGAGGCAGTCAAGGCACTTTACGGAGCGGATGTTGAGGCATCCCTCCTTCAGGTACAGGTTACAAGAAAGGAATTCGAAGGGGATTACACACTCGTTGTGTTTCCCCTTCTCAAGGTTTCCCACGCATCTCCGGACAATACAGGTAAGGCCCTCGGCGACTATTTCGTGGCGAACTTCCCTGAGATTGCCGCTTACAACGTGGTGAAGGGATTCCTCAACATATCCTTCTCTCAGGTATACTGGAACAATGTCTTCGCTTCCATCGTGGCAGTGGAGGACTATGGCCAGCATGCACCTAGCGGCAAGACCATCATGGTGGAGTTCTCTTCACCAAATACGAACAAGCCGCTTCACCTCGGTCACATCCGTAACAACCTTCTCGGATGGTCAGTGTCACAGCTCCTTGCTGCAAACGGCCACAACATCATGAAGGTGAACCTCGTGAACGACCGTGGTATCCATATCTGCAAGTCCATGCTCGCATGGAAGAAGCTTGGCGGCGGTGAGACTCCTGCCAGCTCAGGCAAGAAGGGTGACCATCTCGTTGGTGACTACTACGTGAAGTTCAATGACCTCTATGTTACCGAGGTCAAGGAACTCATGGCCAAGGGCATGAGCGAGGATGAGGCGAAGAAGGAAGCTCCAAGCCTCAAGGAGGCTCAGGACATGCTCTTCCGCTGGGAGAACAACGATCCTGAGGTACGCGCTCTCTGGGAGATGATGAACGGTTGGGTATATGAAGGCTTCGGCCAGACCTACGAGAACCTCGGTATCAGCTTCGACAGGACATATTACGAGTCTCAGACCTACCTCTTCGGTAAGGCACTCGTGCAGAAGGGCCTCGACATGGGCATCTTCGAGCGTCAGGCCGACAATTCGGTATGGTGCGACCTTACCGCCGATGGTCTCGACCGTAAGCTCCTTCTCCGTGGCGACGGTACCTCTGTGTACATGACCCAGGACCTCGGAACTGCGGAGCAGCGTTTTGCGGAATATAGCCTCGACGAGCATATCTACGTCGTAGGTAATGAGCAGAACTACCATTTCCAGGTGCTCAAGCTCATCCTCGGCAAGCTCGGCTTCGACTGGGCAGACAGCATCTATCACCTCAGCTATGGTATGGTAGAGCTCCCAGAGGGTAAGATGAAGTCTCGTGAGGGAACGGTGGTCGACGCAGACGACCTCATGGAGCAGATGTACAATACCGCGAAGGAGACCTCTCTCGAACTCGGCAAGCTTGACGGCATGGACGAGAAGGAGCAGGACGAGCTCTTCAGGATGCTCAGCCTCGGCGCGATGAAATACTTCATCCTCAAGGTGGATCCTCGCAAGACCATGCTCTTCGATCCTAAGGAGAGTATCGACTTCAACGGAAACACAGGTCCGTTCATCCAGTATACCCACGCTCGTATCCAGTCAATTCTCCGCAAGGCGGCAGAGAAGGGCCTGAGCTTCGGCGCAGCTGATGTTTGCCCTGAGTCTTCGCTCAGCGCGAAGGAGATCCGCATCATCAAGATCCTCAGCAACTTCCCAGAGAAGATCGCAGAGGCCGGTGCGGCACATTCTCCTGCTCTCGTCGCAAATTATGCATACGAGCTCGCTAAGGAGTTCAACCAGTATTACCATGACACCCCTATCCTCCGCGAAGAGGATCAGGCACTCCTCAAGTACAGGCTCGTTCTCATCGAGAAGATTGCCAAGGTGCTCGTAAAGGCTATGGGCATTCTCGGAATCGACCTCCCATACAGAATGTAATGTCCGAGGACAACACATACATGATACCGACTTCCATCAAGGAAGTTCAGGCTCTTGGGTGGGATTACATAGACGTCATCTTCTTCACAGGTGATGCGTTCATAGACCATCCGTCCTTCGGTACGGCAGTGATTTCGCGATGGCTTCAGAAATGGGGCTATCGCGTTGCCGTTGTTCCCCAGCCCAACTGGAGGGACGACCTGAGGGATTTCCGCAAGCTTGGACGTCCCAGGCTCTATTTCGCGGTGAATTCCGGAGCGATGGATTCGATGGTCAACCATTACACCGCGTCAAAGAGGCTCCGCAGCGACGATGCGTATACCCCGGAGGGCAGGGCAGGGGCGCGCCCAGACTATGCAGTCACGGTGTATACCCAGATTCTGAAGAAGCTCTTCCCGGATGTCCCGGTGGTGATAGGCGGTATCGAGGCGAGCCTCAGGCGAGTCACCCACTATGACTATTGGAAGGATGAGCTCATGCCATCCATACTGATCACCAGCGGGGCTGACTGGCTGTGCTACGGAATGGGCGAGAGGCCGATGCTCGAGCTGACCAAGGCAATAGAGGCGGACAGGAACATAAACGACATTCGCAAGATTCCGCAGCTGGCCTTCCTGATGAAGGGACGCTGCAAGAATCAGGATGCCCTCTATCTGAATTCGTATGAGGTCTGCAAGAGGGACAAGAAGGCCTTCGCGCAGAATTTCCACCATGTGGAGCTGTTGGCGAACATGATGCACCCGAAGGTGATCGTAGAACCGGTGGGGGACGGCTATGTGCAGATCAATCCTACCTACCCTCCGGCAAACGAGAAGGAGATGGATTCGTTCTGGGATCTTCCTTTCACCAAGCTTCCGCATCCTCGATACAAGGGTAAGCGTATCCCGGCTTACGATATGATCAAGTTCTCAATCAACACCCACCGCGGATGTTTCGGAGGATGTAATTTCTGTACAATCGCAGCCCACCAGGGAAAGTTCATCCAGTCACGTTCCGAGGATTCCATCATACGTGAGGTGCAGGGCCTGAAGAAGCTGCCGGATTTTGCCGGTAACATCTCCGATCTCGGAGCACCTACCGCGAACATGTACGGAATGCACGGAAAGAATCTGGAACTCTGCTCGAAGTGCGTGCGCCAGTCCTGCCTTTTCCCTTCTCCTTGCAAGAACATGAACCGTTCGCACGAGCGCCTGCTCGGGCTTTATGGCAGGGTGTCGACGGTGAAGGGCATCAGACATTCTTACATTGGCAGCGGTATACGATACGACCTTTTCCTCGACGAGAACGGATTCATAGACGACACTTCATATCCATACCTCAAGGAGCTCGTGCTCCAGCATACTTCCGGAAGGCTCAAGGTGGCCCCGGAGCATACCGAGGACGATGTCCTGAAGATGATGGGTAAGCCTTCCTTCAAGCTTTTCGAGAGGCTGAGGGTCGAGTTCGACAAGGTCGTGAGAAGCTCGGACAGGAACTGCGAGCTCGTGCCGTACTTCATCTCCTCACATCCTGGCTGTACCATGCAGCACATGGATAAGCTGTGCCATAAGCCTGCCTTGAAGGGCATATACATGGACCAGGTGCAGGATTTCACTCCGACCCCTATGACAACTTCGTCGGTGATGTTCTACAGCGGAATCGACCCCAGGACCATGAAACCGGTGTTCGTGGAAAGGAACATGGACCGCAAGAAGATGCAGAAGTCCTTCTTTTTCAAAAAAAAGTGACAATAGTTATTTGCATTAGAAAAAATTGTTCTATTATTGCAACCGATTTGAAACTCACAAAAGCGATCTAAAACTAGTATGGAGCAGAAGAAAAGAGCAGTAGTCAGCTACGAGAATATGTCTGAGGAACTTGCAGCGGCATTCGCAGCGAAGTACCCTAGGGGACTTGTCGATTATTTGCCGGATGTCAAGAAGATTGACAAGCCTGACGGCACAAGCATCTACACTGTCACTGTGGAGATTCCTTCAGCTATCTATCTCGTCAAGATCAAGATGAAGATCGACGACCCTGCAGAGTTGGACAAGTGGCTCGATGAGGAGGGCGATGATGACGGAAACGGCGGCGGCAGCAGCGAAGGCGGTGACGAGCTTCCTGATGACAACATCTCCCAGTATTCAAGCGGTGACGACGATACTCCCGACAACGAATAACATTTAGGACAGATAAATGCATCAAGGCGGTCAGATTGGCCGCCTTGATTCGTAAGAAGCCCGATGAAGATTTCCCTTGGACATAAGCTCTCCGAGCATGACCTTACCCTAATCCTCTCTCTCGTTGTGGGATGTGCGTGCGGTCTTGCCGCCGTGCTCCTTAAGACGGCGGTGGAGTCCGTGCAGCATGGAATAGGCCTGCTTTCGACATGGAAGGGATGGAACGTGTTCTACCTGGTCCTCCCGGGTATAGGTATGCTCCTCTCCATGCTCTTCGTCAAGTATGTCGTGAGGGACAATATCGGCCACGGTGTGACCAAGGTGCTCGTCGCCGTGTCCAAGAACGATTCCAAGATCAAGCCCCACAATATGTGGAGTTCGATACTCGCATCGTCGGTGACCATCGGATTCGGTGGATCGGTCGGAGCCGAGGCCCCAATCGTCTACACCGGTGCTGCGATAGGGTCCAACATCGCCAGATGGATGAACCTTTCATATAAGAACATGACCATACTCCTGGGTTGCGGTGCGGCAGGTGCGGTGGCGGGCATCTTCAAGGCCCCTCTCGCCGGCGTACTCTTCACCCTGGAGATTCTCCTGTTCAACATTTCCATGTCGTCCATCCTTCCGCTGCTCCTCTCTACGGTGTCGGCGACGGTGATCTCATACATCGTGTACGGCAATGAGCCTGTGTTCACGAGCTCGCTCGCGCCTTTCGCGATGATCAACATTCCGTTCTATTTCCTGCTCGGACTGTTCTGCGCGATGGTGTCCGTGTATTTCACGAGGATGACGCTTATGCTCGAGGACAGGATCAAGAAGATGAAGAATGCTTGGGTGAGGTGGATAGTCTCAGCCTTCTGTCTCGGCGTACTCCTTCTTCTCTTCCCGCCTCTTTTCGGAGAGGGTTACGGTTCGATCAATGTGCTTCTCAGCGGAGAGACTCCTTCTTACGAGGGAATCGAAGCTCTCGACGGACTCATGAACTCGCAGTGGACAGTGCTCATCTTCTTCGCTCTCGTGCTCGTGTTCAAGGTTTTCTCAATGTCCTTCACCAATGCCGGTGGCGGAGTCGGAGGTACCTTCGGTCCGACGCTTTTCGTGGGTGCGATGGCCGGATTCGTGGCTTCAAGGCTCATAAACCTCCTTGCTGCAGGCACAGGATTCACAGTGCCGGAGCAGAATTTCGTGCTCGTGGGTATGGCTGGTTGTATGGCTGGCGTCATGCAGGCACCGATGACCGCGATCTTCCTCATTGCCGAGATTTCCGGCGGATATGAGCTCCTCATCCCTCTGATCATCACTGCGACCATCTCATTCGGTGTGTCGCGAATGATAGAACCATATTCTATTTACACCAAACGAATAGCCAAGAAGGGAGAACTTCTCACGCACGACAGTGACCAGGCCGTACTCACTCTTCTGAAGACTTCCGACCTCATCGAGTCCAACTTCACTCCGGTGGCGATCGATGCCACTCTCGGTGAACTGGTCGAGGCGGTCGCAATCTCGACCAGAAATATCTTCCCTGTGCTCGACAGCCAGGGCAGGTTCCAGGGATTCGTGTCGCTTGAGGACATTAGGAGGGATATGTTCAAGAAGGAGGAGTACGACGTTCTTCATGTGTTCAATTTCATGAAATCGTCTCCGGAGTATGTCT
Organism: Candidatus Cryptobacteroides sp.; assembly: GCF_056207615.1. Classification (NCBI taxonomy): domain Bacteria; kingdom Pseudomonadati; phylum Bacteroidota; class Bacteroidia; order Bacteroidales; genus Candidatus Cryptobacteroides; species Candidatus Cryptobacteroides sp. Next base: position 6,309 of record NZ_JBAEER010000018.1, read on the forward strand.
ATGTGGATGAGAAGATGGACAGCGTAATGAAAAAGTTTGAGAAGACGGACGCGTGGAACCTTCCTGTCGTGGACGAGAACAGGGTCTACGTGGGATTTGTGTCCAAGTCCAAGATCTTCTCCGCTTATCGTGCACAGCTGAAAGTCGTCTCCCACGAATAGACGATATGAAGGAAATCTACATCAAGGAGATAGCATCCAAGCTCGGATGCAGGGACTGGCAGGTCGAGAATTGCGAACAGCTCATAGCAGAGGGTGCCACCATTCCGTTCATCAGCAGATACCGCAAGGAGAAGACAGGTGGTCTCGACGACGTCGAGGTCGCTGAGGTCAGGCATTGGGTCGACGTCTTCGCTGAGATGGAGAAAAGGAAGGAGACTGTGCTCGCCGCCATCGAGGCTGCAGGTGCGTTGGATGATTCGCTTCGTTCCCGAATTGAGAATACAGTGGATTCGCGTGAACTCGAGGATATATATCTTCCGTATAGGCCGAAGCGCAGGACCCGCGCCACAGCAGCCAAGGAGGCAGGACTTGAGCCTCTTGCTGACAAGATGTATACGATTTCAGTGTCGGACCCTTCTGCCGAGGCTGCGAAATACGCAGGCAAGGGAAAGAAGGTTGCAACGATTGAGGAAGCGCTTGCCGGTGCCCGTGACATCATCGCGGAGAGGATAAGCGAGACCGCCTCAGTGCGCGAGACCATGCGCGGAATATTCTCTACCCGTCGTATCGTGACCAAGGTGACCAAGTCCGGCTCCACCAGCCAGGAGGCGCAGAAATACCGTTCATACTTCAATTGCAGCGAATCAATTGCCCACATAGCTCCTCACCGTCTTCTTGCGATGCTCAGGGCGGCTGATGAGGGCTTCTTGTCACTCAGGATAGATGCCGATGCGGAAAAGTGCGG
>NZ_JBAEER010000019.1:0-11225 GCF_056207615.1 Candidatus Cryptobacteroides sp.
GTAACGACCTTCGCAAGATGGACAAGGAGACCATCGAGATTCTCACGAACAAGGAGGTGATTGCCGTGAACCAGGACCCGAAGGGCGTCCAGGGTATCAAGTTCATGGATATGGGCGACCATCAGATCTGGGCCAAGCCGCTCGAGAACGGTGAGATCGCCGTGGCTTTCCTCAACAGAGGTGAGCTCGACTGGAAGATCGACTATGACTGGAAGTGGCAGACAATGTACTTTGCCAATGACGTCAACATCAGAAAATATGAATACAACATCCGAGACCTCTGGAAGCACAAGGACATCGGCACCACCGCGAAGAATCTCAAAGCGACGGTACCGTCCCATGGCGTACTGATGGTAAGGCTCTCTAAGGTTGAATAATATTCTTATGCATAGCGTGCCGTTATTCTGCAAGCCATTTCTCGAGAGTTCCGATGATTTCCTTGCGGATAGGCTCCTCGAAGCTGTTGATGCGGGTAGAGTGACTTCCGCGCTCCTTGACATAGATCTTGAGGTTCTCCTTCTTGCTGGTGTCGAGCCACTCGCATACGCCTGATGCGCTCCAAGGGTCGATGCCGCCGTAGATGTAGATCATCTTAGGGTCGTTCTTCTTGAGGAACTTCACCACGTGCTTGTAGAGGGTCTTGTCGAACTTGATCTTCTGCTCGTCGCCTCCGAGCATCACGCGGCGAAGGTAGTCCTTATGGTCCTTGACTGAAGTGAGACCCTTGAACGGAGTGATGTCGTAACCGTAGTATCCGATCTCGCGCGCAGCCTGCACGTTGAATGAATAGTATGGAGTCTGCACGGCGAAATAGTCAGGCTCGTTCTTTCCGATGAGATAGTCGCTGAGGGTCTTGTCATCTGAGTCGAGGGCAGGAATCTCGTCCACGGACGATCCCCACTGCCACATTGCGAAAGGATACTCTGCCACGCAGAGGTCGAAGATCTCATCGATAGGAACTCTGAACTCGTATTTCTTCTCCTCGCAGTGCTTCCTGAACATAGGTACGAGGGTATCCCTTCTCTTGAGAATCTCTCTCTGGAATGCCTCGATCTTGGCTCTTTCCTCAGGAGTTCCTACGAGCTTCGCGAGGAAGATCTCATGCCTTCCGTCCTCGAGGGCTTTGTTGAGGGGTGCCACGTATGGAACAGACATGTCCACGTCGTCAGGATAGTATGATCTGTAGAACATGGTGGTCTGGCCGCCTTTGCTGATGCCGGTAGAAATCCACTTGCCCTTGTAGAGCTGTCCGAAGGTCTCGCGCACGTTGTGGAGGTCGGCGAGAGAATTGGCTACGGTGAGCTGGTCCCAGTCGCAAGGATCAGGGAAGGACTCTCCGAAGTAGCGGTACTCCACGAAGACGATGTTGGTCTTGAACAGCTGTGCGAGCTCGTCCATGTAGCGAGGGTTGAGCGCATAGCTAGCCCAGTATCCTTCAGTGACGAGGACGGTTGGTCGGTCGAAACCCGCATGGCAGACGATGACCCTCTGCTCGAAGGTTCCCTTGTTCTGCTTCTTCTGGTCCACCTGCTGGGTGATGGTGACCACATATTTCTCCGGGAAGAGCTCTGTCTCGAGCTGCTGTACGCTGGTGATGCCTGGAAGGGCCTTGAGTCTTGGTGCAAGTTCCTGCGCGTTCATCGCGACCGCGATGAGGACCGCAAGGAAGAAAGTGCTTAATCTTTTCATGAGTATGGGTTTTACTTCTGCAAAGATACTAAGAGTTGAATAACCAAAAAAGCCCTACAGTAATCTGCAGGGCTTTTTCGCGGTGAGGACGAGATTCGAACTCGTGGTACGGTTACCCGTACGGCAGTTTAGCAAACTGCTGGTTTCAGCCACTCACCCACCTCACCAGTAGGTCCCGAGCTGAAGCCTGTCGGCCAAACGGGAATGCAAATATAGAAAAGTTTTTATTAAATTTGTGTGTTGCGCTTAAAAAAGTAAAAAAATGGGCAATCTGACATTTATAATCCTGCTCATGATCGCAGGAATACTCTTTCTTCTGGCGGAGCTTCTGATCGTTCCCGGAGTCGGTCTGGCTGGCGTGTTCGGACTTGCCTCGATGGCAGGAGCCGCGTATTTCGCGTTCGTCCAGATGGGTCCTACCGTCGGTGCGATAGTGACGGCGATAGAGATTGCGGTGGTGATCGCAGTCACTGTATATGCGCTTCGCGAGAAGACATGGCAGAGACTTGCGCTCAAGACCAATATCGAGTCCAAGATTTCCGACGCGAGCGTCGAGGTGAGGATAGGACAGACAGGTAAGACTGAGACCCGCCTCGCCCCTATGGGCACTGCACGCTTCGACGGTGTCGCGATTGAGGTGAAGGCCATGCAGGGCATCATCGATGCCGGTACCGAGGTCGAGATCACCCTCATCGAGGACAAGAAGATATACGTCAAGCCTCTCGAAGATCAAGCAAATAACTAAAGACTAAACGATATGGATCCATTCATGTTCATCGTGTGGGCCGGCATTGGAGTGGTCGGCCTCCTCATCCTCCTCTGGTTCTTCCCAGTGGCACTCTGGTTCCAGGCTCTCATCTCTGGAGTCCGCATCTCTCTCGTCCAGCTCGTCCTCATGAGGTGGAGAGGAGTCTCTCCTAACGTCATCGTGATGGCGATGGTGACTGGCACCAAGGCCGGTCTCAACCTCAAGGCCAACGAGCTAGAAGCTCACTACCTCGCCAAGGGACATGTCCCAAAGGTCATCAATGCGCTCATCTCTGCGGACAAGGCCAACATCCCTCTTGACTTCAAGATGGCTGCGGCAATCGACCTCGCCGGTCGTGACGTGTTCGAGGCCGTACAGATGTCCGTGAATCCTAAGGTCATCAACACTCCTCCTGTCACCGCTGTGGCCAAGGATGGTATCCAGCTTGTGGCGAAGGCCCGCGTGACCGTGCGCGCCAACATCAAGCAACTCGTCGGAGGTGCCGGAGAAGAGACCGTTCTCGCCCGCGTCGGTGAGGGTATCGTGTCCAGCATCGGTTCCGCAGGAAGCCATAAGGAAGTGCTCGAGAACCCTGACTCCATCTCCAAGGTGGTGCTCAGCAAGGGTCTTGACGCAGGTACCGCGTTCGAGATTCTCTCGATCGACATCGCGGACATCGACGTCGGAAAGAACATCGGTGCAGTTCTCCAGATGGATCAGGCTGAGGCTGACAAGAACATCGCCCAGGCTCGTGCAGAGGAGCGCCGCGCAATGGCTGTCGCCCTCGAGCAGGAGAACAAGGCGAAGGCCCAGGAGGCCCGCGCAAAGGTGATCGAGGCTGAGGCTGAGGTTCCGCTCGCGATGGCAGAGGCTTTCCGCAACGGCAATCTCGGCATCATGGACTACTACAAGATGAAGAACGTACAGGCGGACACCGCGATGCGCGACTCTATCTCAAAGCAGTAAACGTCCCACGCAATCCAATAAAAAAGTCCCGCAGAACATTCTCTGCGGGACTTTTTCAGTATATGTCGCTCTATATCCTAGTCGTGGGTGTAGAGGTTGACCTTCTTGTGCATGCTGACCTGCTCGTCGGTCTCAGGGAAGTACTGAGCGAGGAAAGCGTAGAAGCGAGGGTCATAGGCCTTGAGGTCCTCACGGGTGTTCACCCAGTTGTGCTTGCCGTCTGGCTTCTCGACCTCGGCGTTCACGTTGAACCAGTCCTGAACGCCCTCTGCCCAATACTCTTCGATGTTTGAGCCCATGTAGGTGCCCTTGTACTTACCCTCTGCGAGAGCCTGGTCAAGGAGTGAGTGGAGCTGGTCGTTGATCTCAGGATGGGCCTGTACCATACCGATGAGGTGGATTGAGTGTGCGAACTCATGCATCATGATGTCCTCTGCGTGGTACTTGTCGATCTGGTATGCGAGAATGTTCTCCTCTGCGCAGGTAGAGAGCGGAAGCTCGAGGTCGCCGCCGAGACCGCGTGCGCGAACGTCCCAGTTGAGGGTGGTGTCCCTCACGAGCATTGCATGCTCAGGAATATCGGTGGTTCCTTCGTACCTTGCCATGATGCCGACGCGGGTATTGACCTTCACCATTGCTGCGAGGACATCCTCAGGAAGGAAGCTGGTCATTGCGTAGAGCACCTTGTGTGCCTGTACGAAGCATGAATCAGGAACTCTCCAACCTGACATGAGGTGGATTCCGTTTACGTTAGAGTACTTCTTGTAGAAGTCTGAGAGGCCGAGCTCTTCCTTGAGTTCTGCAGGTACTGCGGTGATGACGCACTCAGGATACTCGATGCTGGACTTTGCGGGTGCTTCAGCCTGCTTTGGCGCCTGGTTGCAGCCAACGAGGAGAGCGGCGGCTGCGAGGACTGATACGAGGATACGTTTCATTTTTGTATTGTAATTGTGATTTTAGTTTACATGATGGATGGATAAAAGAAAAACCGTTCCATCGAGGGAACGGCTTCATTCTTTTCCATTCGGTACCGTTGATTACTCAGCGTCGCCAGGGTTCTCCATCGGAAGCGGAGTAGCCTGGAAGTCAGGTGCGGCAGGAAGCTCGGTGTTGATGACCTGATCGGTAACGTCAACGTCAGCCTTCTTTGAGCTGCCAGCGGTGAATGCTGAAGCGATTGAAAGGACGAGGATGATAGCCACGAGCCACCAGGTGATCTTCTCGAGGAGGTCGGCGGTCTGACGTACACCGAAAGTCTGGTTGCCGGCTGCGAAGTTGCTTGCGAGTCCGCCACCCTTACCGTTCTGGAGCAATACGACGATTGTGAGGAGTACTGCTGCGATGAGTACGAGTACTGTCAGAATGATAAACAATGCATTCATGATATATTACAAATTTTGATTTTCTAAGTTCAATTTTTCAATAAGGGCTGCAAAGTAAACATTTTTTTCCGGATATGCCAAAATTAGTTTGGAATATATGTCCTTCGCCTGCTCCGGATATCCCTGTTCAGCATATATTTGCGCCAATGTCTCGGTGCAGAATTCGAACTCCGGACCCGGCCCGTCCTGAGCCTGCGGAACGCCCTGCCCCTTGCCGGCGACAGCATATCCGGCGAAGATGTTGTCGTCCGTCCGGCGCACCTTCTCGTACTCGGCCTGGCTGAAGTAGTCTCCGCCTGCGACGATGACCCTCGGCTTGCTGACCTCCTGCTTTACCGGTTCCGGCTTCATGCAGCGGTCGAGTATCTCAGCGATGTTCTTGTCCGAGCAGTCCTCGCCCTGTACCTTTCTCAGCAGGCTTGCGAGCACCTTTCTGTCGCTAAGGTACATTGCCGCCTCGTTGTATTGGCTCACGCCCCAGTCGCCCATGGTGCAGAGTCTCTCGCAGAGCTCTTTCCTGGCGATGCTGAACCATGGGTAGATATTCACCACTCCAACGAGCTCCTGGAGGTTGAGCTTCTTTATGTCGATATAGCCTTCCATTCTACCAGTTTGCGACAGATGCATTGAAAATGTCCTCGACGAGCTTGTCTATGATCTCTTCGCAGAGGGTGGATTCCACTGCGTCGAGAGAATTCGTGGCGTCGAAGTCGGCATAGGCGGAGAATGACTTCTCGAAGTCGTCCTCCGGGTATTTCCTGTTCATGAAGGTGACCTTCGCGGTGACGGTGAGCCTGTTCTGTGCTGCGACTTCGTTGGAAGTCACCGATGATGCCTTGACGTCGTAGCTCGTGATTTCTCCGGAGAGTTCGAGGTCTCCGTCGATCTCAACCTCCTCAAGCTTCGTGAGCTTCTTGAACTTGTCCTTCATCGCCTCGGTGATATCGTTGCTCAGCGACGGATTCACCCTGAGGGCCTTGTACTCGAAATAGTTGATGGTAACGGTCTTCACGTCCGCCTGGATAGAAGTTCCGGTGAATGAGTATCTGACGAAACTGCAAGAACGGACGATCATGGCCGCCGTGATGATGGCCGCCGCAACTGCGATATATCTCAGGATTCCTTTCATGCCTGCTTACCCTCCATTGCCTTGATCTTTCTGTAGAGCGTCCTCTCGGAGATTCCGAGCGCCTTCGCCGCATCCTTGCGGCTGCCGTACTTTTCGAGCGCCTTCCTGATGAGGTCGTCGTTCACGTCATGCAGGGAGAGCGGAAGCACGTCAGACTCCGTTTCTGGTCCGTCGAATACCTGCTCGTCAGGAGCGAGAACCTCTTCTTCCCACTGCGGAAGGCTTTCCGGCCTGTGCGGGCGCTGAGGAGACTGAGCTCCGTTGCCATAGACGGCCTCCTTGAGATTGTCCACATCCTGCTTGAGCTGGTAGAGTGCCTTGATGAGCATCTCCTTCTCGTCCTGGGTGAAGCTTTCTCCTTCGCTGGTTCTTCCGGAAACTGCCGGAAGAGCGTTCGGTGCGTCCTTCGGGATATACTTAGAGAGCGTGAACGCATCTATCTCGACGCGCTCGGTGCCAGGAGTCATCTTCACGGACTCGAGTGCGGATACGGTCTCGGCCACGTTCTTGAGCTGGCGTATGTTGCCTGGCCAGCGGTAGCTCTTGAGGAGGTTCACGGCATCCTCGCTGAGTCGAATGTTGGCACGGGTGTACTTGTATGAGAAATCGGACGCGAACTTCCTGAACAGGAGGTGGATGTCCTCTTTCCTCTCGCGGAGTGCCGGCATTATGATAGGTACGGCACAGAGCCTATAGTAGAGATCCTCGCGGAACTTTCCCTTCGAAACGGCATACATCAGGTTCACGTTGGTCGCGGCGACAACGCGCACGTCGGTCTTGAGGACCTTGGACGAACCTACCCTGATGAACTCGCCGGACTGGAGCACGCGCAGGAGCTTTGCCTGTGAGGATAGTGGAAGTTCTCCGATCTCGTCAAGGAAAAGCGTTCCTCCGTTCGCCTCTTCGAAATATCCCCGGCGCATCTCGGTGGCTCCGGTGAATGATCCTTTCTCGTGTCCGAAGAGCTCTGAGTCTATGGTTCCCTCCGGGATGGCTCCGCAGTTCACTGCGAAATACTTGCCTGTCTTCCTGAGGCTGTGCTGGTGTATTATGTTCGGGATGTTTTCCTTTCCTACTCCGCTCTCTCCGCTGATGAGTACAGGGAGGTCGGTCGGCGCGACTGCGACGGCAATCTCCAGCGCCCTGTTGAGTGCCGGATCGTTACCGATGATGTCGAATCGGTTCTTGAGTGATATGAGTTCTTTTTCAGTCATGCTCCGCAAAGTTATAATAATTCGGACAATTGGTAAAATTATATTATATTTGCGTCGCGGGCGCAGTCTATTTGCGCGCGCACCTGACCGGAACTTAGAATAAACCATTTTATTAAACGCACATGAAAAAGAATTTTAAAGTTTTCGCTGCTGCCGTTCTCGGTATCTTCTCAGTGGCTTGTAGCTCACTCGACAAGATGGCAGAGATGGCAGAGAACGTGAATGTTACCTGCAACCCTGCAGTTCTTGAGGTCGTAGCTGGTGCCATAGAGGCAGACGTTACCGTTACCTATCCTGCAGAGTACTTCAACAAGAAGGCTATCGTAGAGGTTACTCCAGTAATCGTTTTCGACGGTGGTGAGGCTAAGGCCGCTTCTTACACTTTCCAGGGTGAGAAGGTTGAGGACAACTACGAGGTTTGCTCTTATGACGGTGGTACTGTCACCAAGCACATCCGTATTCCTTATCAGGAGGGTATGGAGAACTGCCACCTCGAGCTTCGCGGTGTCGCTTCAAACAGGACCCAGGAGATCGAGCTTCCTTCAAAGAAGGTTGCTGACGGTGCAAACACTACTTACATGCTCGTATGCAAGGGTGGCGTAGCAGAGCTCAAGGCTGACGGTTATCAGGAGGTCATCCCTATGACTGCTGAGGGCCAGATCCTTTACTCTATCAACAGCTCAGACGTTGCTAGCAAGGAGCTCAACAGCGCTTCAATCAAGAACTTCCAGGACGCAGTGAACGAGATCAACGCTAACGAGCGCAAGACCCTCGTTGGTACTGAGGTCGTTGCTTACGCTTCTCCAGACGGTGGTGCTGACCTCAACAGCAAGCTCTCAGGCAACCGTGCAAAGTCAGCTGAGAAGGCTTGGGGTAAGGTTACCAAGAAGCTCGACGTTGCTGATCCTACCGTATCAAGCGTTGGTCAGGACTGGGAAGGCTTCCAGGAGCTCGTAGCTGCTTCTAACATCGAGGACAAGGACCTCATCATCCGCGTTCTCTCTATGTACAGCGACGCTGCAGTTCGTGAGCAGGAGATCAAGAACATGTCTGCAGTCTACACAACCCTCGCCAAGGAGGTTCTTCCAGAGCTCCGTCGCGCCAGGTTCATCGCAAACGTAGAGTATCAGAACTACACTTCTGAGGAGCTCAACAAGCTCGTTGACGAGAACATCGACGTTCTTGACGAGCCTGCTCTCCTCCGCGCTGCAACTCTCGCAGAGAAGTCAAAGGATAAGCTCGCTATCTACGACAAGGCTATCTCTAAGTACAACAGCAAGACCGCTCAGTACAACAAGGCTGTCGTTTACGTAAACGATGGTGACTACGCTAAGGCTGAGGACGCTATCAAGGGCCTCGCTGAGGATGCTGACGTTCTCAACATCAAGGGTATCATCGCTCTCAACAAGGGTGACCTCAACGGTGCTGGCCAGGCATTCAACGCTGCAGGTACCGACGCTGCTATGCAGAACCTCGCAGTTGCTGAGATCCTCAACGGTATGTATCCATCTGCTGCTTCTCGCCTCGCTGGCAAGGAAGGCTGCAACGCTGCTCTCGCACAGATCCTCGTAGGCAACCTCGCTGCTGCTGAGAAGGCTCTCACCTGCAACTGCCCTAAGTCTAACTACCTCCGCGCTATCATCGCTGCTCGTCAGGGTAAGGCTGAGGCTGTGAAGACCAACCTCGAGAAGGCTAAGGAGAGCAAGGAGCTTGCTCGCCGCGCTGAGAACGACATCGAGTTCGCACAGTACAGGTAATCGACTCTGTTCCGCAGTTTTTGCGGTTGAAATAGAAGGCTGATCCTCAAGGGTCAGCCTTTTTCTGTTACCGCCCTATGTTCGCAGGACCACCACACGGCGACTGACAAAATGGCAGAAAATTGGCATTGGACTCTCTTTTGCCCTAGAAGAGCCGAACCTGCACTTGAGCAGGTGAGTATTATTATGCAGAACAAATATGAGAATCTTGAAAAGTTTGCGGTGAACCTCAATGAAAGAGCGAGGGCAGGCAAGCTGGATCCGGTCATCGGAAGGGATGACGAGATCCGAAGGGTCCTTCAGATCCTTAGCCGAAGGACCAAGAACAACCCGATTCTCGTCGGAGAGCCGGGTGTGGGAAAGACGGCGATTTCAGAGGGAATCGCGCAGAAGATCGTGGACGGACTGGTTCCTGAAAATCTGAAATCCAAGACCATCTACTCGCTGGATCTCGGCGCACTCATCGCAGGCGCCAAGTATCAGGGCGAATTCGAAGAGCGACTCAAGGGAGTCGTGAAGGAAGTTGTGGACAGTGAGGGTGAGATCATCCTCTTCATCGATGAGATTCATACTCTCGTAGGTGCAGGACGCACCAGTGGCGCGATGGACGCCTCTAATATATTGAAGCCAGCGCTCGCGCGCGGAGAATTGCGCACCATAGGATCGACTACCCTCGACGAATATCAGAAGTATTTCGAGGAGGATAAGGCTCTCGAGAGACGTTTCCAGATGGTCATCGTGGACGAACCGTCATCGGCCGAGTCAATCTCTATCATGCGTGGACTCAAGGAGAAGTATGAGAACCACCACAAGGTGCGTATCGAAGATGACGCGCTCATCGCAGCGGTGGAACTTTCCAGCAGGTATATCACCAACCGTTATCTTCCGGACAAGGCTATCGACCTTGTCGACGAGGCTGCATCGAAGCTCCGACTCGAGATGAATTCAGTTCCTGAACCTATCGACGAGCTCAACTCTAGGATACGTCAGCTCGAGATCGAGCGCGAGGCCATCAAGCGCGAGGGCGTGTCCCTCAAGATGGAGAAGATCGAGGCCGAGCTCAAGGAGCTGGGTGAGCAGAAGGATGTGCTGATGAAGAAGTGGAAGGAGGAGAAGGATATCGTTGAGGGACTCCAGAATGCGCGCCAGCAGATGGAGGACTATCGAATCCAGGCCCACAACGCCGAGGTTGCAGGAGACTACGGAAAGGTTGCGGAGATCCGCTACGGCAAGATGCAGGAGGCCCAGAAGACCATCGATGAGCTCAGCGACAGGCAGGCCCATATCGAGAATCCTATCATCACCGAGGCTGTCACTCCGGAGGATATCGCGGAGGTCGTCGCAAAGTGGACAGGTATTCCTGTGAACAAGATGCTTGAGAGCGAGAAGGACAAGCTCCTCAGGATGGAGGAGGAACTCCACAAGAGGGTGATTGGCCAGGACAAGGCCATCCAGGCCGTATCTGACGCGGTAAGGCGTTCACGTGCCGGACTCCAGAACGAGAAGCGTCCTATCGGTTCGTTCCTTTTCCTCGGTACCACCGGTGTCGGCAAGACCGAGCTTGCGAAGGCGCTCGCGGAGTTCCTTTTCAATGACGAGAACATGATCACTCGTATCGATATGAGCGAGTACCAGGAGAGGCACAGCGTGAGCCGTCTCGTGGGAGCGCCTCCGGGATATGTCGGATACGATGAGGGTGGTCAGCTTACCGAGGCCGTAAGGCGCAAGCCATATTCAGTGATCTTGCTTGACGAGATCGAGAAGGCCCATCCTGACGTTTTCAACATCCTTCTTCAGGTGCTTGACGACGGTAGGCTCACCGACAACAAGGGCCGTACTGCGGACTTCAAGAACACGATACTGATCATGACCTCAAACCTTAAGGAGGAGGAGCTGAGGATGGCCATGAGGCCTGAGTTCCTCAACCGTATCGACGAGATCGTCACCTTCAGTCAGCTCACCAAGCAGGACATCAAGGATATTCTCCGTCTCCAGGAGGCCATCCTTGCCCGCAAGATGGAGGAGAAGGGTGTCAGGATCGTATTCACCGACGGTTTCGACGAGTACATGAGCGACAAGGGCTACGAGCCTGAGTTCGGTGCACGTCCTGTCAAGAGGGTGCTTCAGCGTGAGCTCATCAACCAGCTTGCGACCGCAATCCTCGAGGGCACGGTGCGACGCGATACCGATATCATCGTCGACAATGTCGGCGGCCGTATCGAAATCCGTAATGCGTAGAGATGCCCCGATGCCATGGGGCCAAGTGGGACGTCTCGCTCGCGAGACCCCTCCCAAGGGCCCCTCCCTCTTACGATGCCGAGGGTGGCACGGTCCCTTTGG
>NZ_JBAEER010000020.1:0-4856 GCF_056207615.1 Candidatus Cryptobacteroides sp.
TCCGACTTTGATCTTCGAGGACATCATGTTGTTCGTGTCGGCCCTGTTCCTGTCGAACACGAACTTGATGCTGACAGTCGCAAGGGACGCCAAAGAGACGAAGATAGCGGACATGAGCACCACGTATATCCTCCTGCGGAAGGTATTGTTGGTGACTTCCCTCTTCTTCCTCTTGGTCAGGGACACCGGCATCATCACGAGGAACACGATGGTCAGGATGGTCAGGAAAGACGAGAGCACCTGGAGCGAGGTCCTGCGCGGGCGCGATATCACGATCTCCTCATCATCGCCGACGATGTTGATGAAGTGCAGGTCGGTCTTGGTGCGGAAATGCTGCTTACCTGAATTCAGGTGGTCGGCATACCAGTCCGTGAGGACGGTAGGATATGCGTAGGTGCCTCTATATGACACGAGCTTGCCGTCGACATATTTTCCATACGAATACTCATCCGGGATGGACACGTTGCCGGGACGCGCCAGATCCTTGAAGATGCTGTAGAAGCCGCTGTCCTCGCGTGCCGACTTCGAGAAGAGCTCCACGAGCATCCTCGTCGGCTCGCCTCCGGCATGGGCATAGGTGAACAGACCAGCATAGCTCGAGCGGCCATTGTTGTGGTATATGCAGACAAAGTTGGTATAGTCCGCGATAGGGCTTCCGCCCGAAAGCCTTCTGTTGAAGAGTAGCTGGCACTCCAGGTCATTCATGGCGCACGACGATACGGTGATGTCGTATTCGTTGGCAAAGCGCATGAAGTATGTTTCCTTGATGCGGTTGGTCAGGATGGCGGAAGAGCCGTCCACCGCCGTGAGAAGAGCGACAACGTCATCAGTGGCGATAGCCTCCTCGACACTGCGCAGATGGAGCTCGAGGGCAAGGTCCCTGTCCACGGAGAGCATGTTCGCCCAGACCCCGACGCGCTGCTGTTCCTTGGTGAATCCGAGTCCCGAAGACAAAGCAAAGAGGAGCACGGTCACGGCAGAAGCCGCAATGCTCATCCCTATCGGCGAGATTACCCTGATCTTCTGCCCGCCCTTTCCGCATGCCAGAGTCGCGAACTCCTGGAGAAGGAGCATGAGAGAGGCAAACAGAGCCGAATACACCACGAGGGCACAGACGGTATAGCCCAGGCCTTCCTTGAACCACTTAAGTTCGAAGGTGATTCCGGAGTTGTTGATGAGGCTGCACACAGAGCTGATGGCGTATACTATGCCCGCGATGAACAGGCAGAGAGTGCCGACGGAAACGACGCTGCGTCTGAGTCTTTCCTTCCTTGAATCTGATACGATCCACTCGTTGAGAGCCTCGCGGACAAGGTAGAAGCCCAGGAACTCCACGACAAGGAGCAGGTTCAGGAGCATGAGATCTCCGAAGGAGGACCACACCGAGCCACCGGCATATACCGACGGAGAGAAAATCCTGACGTTGTCGGACATCTGGCCACCCCAATAGCGCGCAAGGAAGTAGAAAATCAGGAAGTTCGCAGAAACCACCAGCCACGGGACAAGCTTTCTGCGTCTGGGGAGATAGAGCAGCAGCGACAGCACTATCAGTCCAAGGCCTATCCAGCGGAGACGGGAGTTCGCGAAGAGGTGGGTGGTGTCCGGAGAAGAGTTAATGATGAGGAAGAGAGGCGTTCCGTTGATGGAAACCTCGGTTCCGGTATATCCGGTCAGCTGCCTGATAGAGTAGAATTCAGGAAGATGGAGCGCAGGATTGATATCCGAGATCTGGCCATCTACACCTACGGAACATATCTGCAGGCCGGCGATGACCCTGTTGATTCCGTCGCTGACGGACTTCACGACGTACCAATCCGGACCTATGTTCCTGAACTCCCAGCTGTCTCCGATGGTGGAAAGAGGCGACTGGAGTCCATATTCCGGACGGCTGAGACGCTGGTAGGTGAAATATGGCGACTGGATATTGTCATTCAGGACTATGAACTGGTTGGACCAGCTCTGCAAGGTGTCGAACACATATTTGTAGACGACCTCGTCGTCGCGCAAGCGTCCGAGCTGCATCCACCCCGTGGTGTCCGGAGCCATAGCTTCCTCCATCACCTTGTCCAGCGCGGATAGACGTGCCGTGAGGTAGGATTCGGTCACCTGAGCGACATTGTCAAGGTCCCTCATGTAGCTGCGTGCACCTATGGCCGCAACGAGAAAGGCAAGGCCGGCCAGAGCGCACAGGATAGGCGCCCAAAACTTACGTACTATGTCCCTGAAGGATCCCATCAATTACTATTCGTGGTGGTATGGTTCTCCTCTCATGATAGTGAAGGCGCGGTAGAGCTGCTCGACGAAGATCACCCTCACCATCTGGTGGGAGAAGGTCATCTTCGACAGGGAGATCTTCGAATTGCACCTCGAGTATACCGGTTCGGAGAAACCGTATGCGCCTCCGACTACAAAAACCATGTCATTACCCTGCCTGGAGATGTGGTTCTCTATCTTCGACGCGAAATTGATAGAAGTGAACATCTCTCCCCTCTCGTCAAGAAGCACGACATGGTCGTCCGGACGAATGTTCTTCAGGATGAGCTCACCCTCCTTGGACTTGATCTCTTCCTTGCTGAGGGCGGACACATTCTTCAGTTCCGGAATCTCGACCATTGCGAACTTGACGTAGTGCGAAAGTCGGGAAATATAGAGCTGCAGCCCCTCCTTCACCCACTTCACGTCCGTCTTACCGACTGTCAGGAGTGTGATTTTCATATAGATAGCGCTTATATTGCAAAGTTAACGATTGGCTTGATATTTGCAAGAAAAGCGTCCGGCAATAGTACCTCAACAATGAAAAGTACAATGAGAAAATTCCTCATACATGCGCTGGCCTTCGCCGCGGTGCTCATTGGAGCCTCGCTGATGGCCGGCAATACAGCTAATGCGCAGAGTCAGGGCTACGACGTGTTCGTGCCTATCGCCAAATATATGAGTCAGGGAGACTCCGAGTCCCTTTCCGCATGGTTCGCAGAGAATCTCGAAATCACGGTCTCAGGAGGCACAAGCGACTCCAGCAGGAGCCAGGCGAAGCAGATACTCAAGACCTTCTTCAGCAAGTCGGTCCCGACTGCTTTCAACATCGAACACACGGCTGCGAGAGGCAACATGAAGTACGCTCTCGGAACGATGTCCTGCGGCGCAGAGAACTACATGGTGACGATTTTCGTCAGCTATCAGAACAAGGGCTATAAAATTCAGCAATTGAAAATAGAGAAGGCCAAGTAGTTTGGCACAGACTTTGAAATAGTATAGGACAAAGGTTAGTTTAGTTGTTAATAATAGGGTTAGCGCCACCTCCGAAGAAATTCGAGGGTGGCGCTTAACTCTTATATAGGTTTCAGTATTTCCTGACGGACGGCTATTTCCAGGCGAGGGCAGAGGCTCCTAGTATGGCTGCATCCGACTCGTTGAGCTCGGAATAGATCAGCTTGACCTTACCCTTCCATACCTTGAGCAAGTTCTCGTTCATCGCCTTCTCTATAGGCTCCGTGAGGAATCTCTTGCTCTTTGCAAGGCCGCCGAAAAGGACTATTGCCTCCGGCGCGCTGAAACAGACGAAATCAGCGAAAGCGGTGCCCAGCAAGGTTCCCGTGTATTCGAAAATCTTGAGAGCAATGGCGTCTCCCTCCTTGGCCGCATGGTACACGTCCTTTGAGCTTATCTTCTCGAGGGACCTCAGAAGCGACGGCTCATCGGTCTTCTCCAGCCATTCGTGCGCAGTCCTCGAAACTCCTGTCGCAGAGCAATAGGTCTCCAGACAGCCTTTCCTGCCGCATCCGCACTGACGTCCTCCGCGCTCCACGCACACGTGGCCGAGTTCTCCGGCAAAGCCGTCATGGCCATATACGAGCTTGCCGCCGATCACGATTCCGGATCCGACTCCCGTGCCGAGGGTGATCATGATGAAATCCTTCATCCCGCGGGCAGCACCGTAGGTCATCTCTCCCACCGCCGCAGCATTCGCATCGTTGGTCATGGACACTGGAAGTCCGCCAAGGCGCTCGGAAAGCATCTTCGCGAAAGGCACCGCAGCATCTGCCGCCCACGCGAGGTTCGGTGCGTATGAGATTTCGCCGGTGTAGTAGTTCGCGTTAGGAGCACCCACGCCTATGCCAAGCACCTGACCCTCCTTCCCTGCCTCAGCTATCACTTCCTTCACGGCCTGTGCGAGCGCATCGATGAATGCGGCAGCATCGCTACCGTAGGTATCGGTACGGATGACCTTCTGGGCGAGGATGGAGCCCTGGGCATCGACCACTCCGAGCTTGGAGGTCTGGCCTCCCACGTCTATGCCGACGACGTAATTCCTTTCCATGGGATATTCTAATATACGTAATCCTTGACGTCGGAAGCGGTGATGCTCGATCCCGAAAGGATGAGCAGACGTTCCACGACGTTGCGGAGCTCACGGATGTTACCGGTCCAAGACTTCTCCACGAGAAGCTTCATCGCATCGGCGTCGACCTCCCTGCGAGACATTCCGGTCTCGTCGCAGATCTGTCCGATGAAATGCTTCACCAGGAGAGGGATGTCGTCCTTCCTGTCGTCAAGGCTAGGTACGTTTATCACGATGACGCTGAGCCTGTGGTAGAGGTCCTCGCGGAAATTGCCTGCTGCGATCTCCTCCCTGAGGTTCTTGTTGGTCGCCGCGAGAACGCGTACGTTCACCTCTATATCCTTGTCGCTTCCCACGCGGGAGAGCTTCTTCTCCTGGAGCACGCGGAGCACTTTCGCCTGAGCGGCGAGGGACATGTCTCCGATCTCGTCGAGGAAGAGCGTACCTCCGTCGGCCTGCTCAAACTTACCCTTGTGCTGCTTGATGGCTGAGGTGAACGAGCCTTTCTCATGTCCGA
>NZ_JBAEER010000021.1:0-4212 GCF_056207615.1 Candidatus Cryptobacteroides sp.
CTACGAAGACACTGACAAGAAGCGTCAGACCAGGAAGGTCTTCTTCTCAACTGACACCTCAATGTCTGCCCGCGATATCTTCGACATCTACCGGACGCGCTTCCAACTGGAGTTCGTCTTCCGCGATGCCAAGCAGTTCACTGGCCTCACTCACTGTCAGGCGAGGAACAAGGAGGCACTGTCGTTTGCCTTCAATGCTTCGCTCACTTCCGTCAACCTCGCAAGGGCCTTTGCCCGTCAGCAAGGGATGGATCTCTCGGTCGGTTCAACCAAAACCCTGCTGCATAACGCTGCAATGGTGGATCGATTTATTGCAATGTCCGGAAAATCCCCGAACATGCGATTAAATAATACTGATTTCAAAGAACTTTTATTCTACGGCGTTCGCGCCGCGGCGTAACTTTTATAAAATTAACGAACTATTGCCCCAATTCAAAGATTATCGGTCATTTCGGGGGACAAAAAGCCCATTTAAACCCCGGCAAACCAGCGGTTATGAAACGGTGTATGAACGGAATAAAGGTAGAGACAGCAAACAATCCCATGAAAATCCTCTCGTCCTTTGCCGACGATTTCTCAAACCACGGAGACACTATCGGAATGATGAGATACAGGCTTATCAGCGGATAGATGAACCAGAGATGTCCGGCCATCGACGGGAAATTCCATGGAATCATCTTCAGGTCGGCGACGCTCTGCTCCCAGCTCATCGCACCCCACAGAAGAGGCACCAGACAGTATGCCAGCATGAAGACGATGGTAGGCGGAACAATCCTGAGAAAGCGCTTGCGATAGAATTCCGACATCGTCGTCCCCGTCCTCATAGGCACAAGGAGGAAGGCCGAGAGCATCATGAGCAGAGGGACGCAGGTCCTGGCACAAAAACCGTCATAGAATGCCACCCAGAAGCGATTTGCCTCGTTAGCGAGCATGGACACATTGCCTGCCATTCCGGAGCTGTCAGCACCGTAAAAATTCTCTGAAGCATGTACGAGCATGACAAGAAAGCAAGCCACGACTCACAGGTAATCCGCAAAAACGATTCTCTCCTTTTCCATCTCTGAAATTGTTTTCCAAATATAGGAAAAGAGAGCGAAGTCAGCAATTATCTACGACCGAGATAGTGGTCGCGAACATCTGGCGAGAACCTTTCGATAGCATACCGCAGAGCGGTGCGAGGCATGGTCGAACAGCGAGGTTCAAGCCACGCCATCAGACGCGCCTGATCCCTCTTGCCTGCCTCACGAAGCAGCCACCCGACTGCCTTCTGGAGGAGATCGTGGAGAGGAGCCGGCTTCCGGAGGAAGATCTCGGCGATGCTGTATGTGTCGTCAAGCTCTCCATGTCGGAGCAGCTGCATGGTAGAAACGATTCCTATCCTCTGCTCCCATATTGTCTTGCCAGTTGCAGCCAGGTCATAGAGTATCTGCCTGCCGTGGGTAAGCACCCAGTCGCCGAGTATCTCATAGCAGCTGAGATCCACCAGATCCCAGTTATTGATGAATTCCGTATTGGAGAGATAGAAGTCCACGCACTGTCGCCTCAAGACCTCATCCTTCTTTGCGTGCTTGTATTTCTGTACGAGAGCAAGAAGAGCCGCCAGCCTGATCTCATGGTACTCGCTCTGGAGGCACTGCCCTACCTCTTCCATGGTCAGGTCCTTCCACAGTTCCTTGACGACAGCCCTGGTAACAGGGACCTTGACACCAAGGAAAACGTCTCCCTCGCCATACTGGCCCGGACCGGTCTTGAAAAAACGTGACAGGCCCTCCACCTGCGAAGGGTCACGACGTTCGAGCATCGCTCCATACAACTTGTTATTGTCCATGTTTATCTGCCCAAGGCCTTGGGAGTCCAATTCTTGAAGAAACGGAGCACCTTCTCGCGGTCATATCCATTGCCTTCCTCAAGGAAACTCGAGTCCTGGGTATGGAGAACCTTGCCATCCTGGTCAAGCACGACGAAGACCGGGAATCCAAAACGCACCGGATTGCCGAGCATGTCCATTGCTTCGGTGAAGCGTATGCGCTTGCCGTTGGAGTCAGTCTTGTCAACATTGATATGGGCATAGACGAAGCTCTCGTCAATGAGCTTTGATATCTCTTCATCCTTGAGCATGGAATCCGCAAAGAGAAGACACCATTTGCACCAGTTGCCGCCAACCTGACACACGACGAACCTGCCGCTGCGAGCAGCCTCCTCCACCGCATCTCGAATCTGTACCGCAGGATCGGCATCGTCGTCATAGACCGGATCGAAGTCCGCTGCGGAGAAGCCCGCCTTCACCATCTGTACGTTCTGGGCATCATCTTGAGCGGCGTTGTTGCCGGCACAAGAAGCAAGGACGGCCGACGCCATCAAGGCTCCGGCCATCATGTGTAAAGTTCTAATCATCTTCATGGTGTCGAGAAGAGGCGACTCGAACGCCCGACCCCTACGTCCCGAACGTAGTGCGCTACCAACTGCGCTACTTCTCGATTTTAAACATCGAGAGCCGGCTTCACAGCCGACTCTCTATTAGCTATAAGAAAACCTTTGAGGTTCCTTTCGTTATGAAAGCTTGTTGATGTAAACAGCGATACCGCTCTTGAGGTTAGCTGCCTTGTTCTTGTGGATGATACCCACCTTAGCGAGCTTGTCAATCATTGCGAATACCTTTGGAGCCTGTGCAGCAGCTGCTGCCTTGTCCTCAGTGTTCCTCAAAGAACGGATTGCGTTCCTGGTAGTCTTTGCATAATACCTGTTATGCATTCTGCGCCTTTCGCTCTGGCGAATGCGCTTCTGTGCTGATGCGTGATGTGCCATTACTGTATTTTTTATATTTTTCAGTAGTGGGTAGGAGAATCGAACTCCTATTGCGAGAATGAAAATCTCGAGTACTAGCCGTTATACGAACCCACCGTAATCCCACAGGATTCCAAAATTGGACTGCAAAGGTAAATAAAATATTTTAGTCCACAAAATTATTTTGTTTCCTTTTCCGGAGCCTCAGACCACTCGAAAGAGTAGAGAATCGACTCGACCTGACGGAGGTAATGACGCTTGTCATAGCGTGGTGCATAGACGAATGCCTCGAGCACGATGATGTCCTCTCCGTCCTGGCTGTAGAACGAATGAGAGACGAAAGGACCACCCATGTAATCGTTCGCAACCTCCCAGAGTCCCCTGGTCTCCGCGAACTCGCGACCCTTATATTTCATGTAGGTAACGCGAGGCTCCGCATAGGTGCTGGTGGTCATATATGTATTGTCGAACATTCCCGGAACATTGGCCTGGAGAACGCTGTTACGGTATCCGATGATGTTAGGCTGAGAGAACTCGTCCGCAGACTGGGTAGCAGGGTACTTGTATACGAAGATGTCCTGGTAGATGTAGGTGGACTCGTAGGCAAGCCAGAGGAAATCCTCAGTAGACTTCTTGATCTTATATCCTGAAGGCACCGCAAGCGCACCACCGGTCATGGCCTCGACCACCGGACGGATAGAGCGCTCCTCATAGAGCTTCGCGTTGTTGATGACGCGATCACGCTCAGCCTGCTCGATGAACGCAAGTATCTTGTCCATGTTCTCGAGGGTCAGCTCGTTCGCCTGCTCCTCATCCACGGCATTGATCTGGATGACGCACTGAGGGTGTGACCACACGTCGCTCTTGAACACCACGCCAGGGTTCGGAACCTGAGCGTTGATGTTATAGAGGAGAAGGTTCCTATGGATCTTGAAGATGTTAGTGAAGGTCGCAGGAGTGATGTTCACGAGGGTGTAGAGAGGCTCCGACTGAGGGAGGTAGTCGCAGTCACAGGCGAGGTTGTCGCGCACAGTGGTTCCGAGGAGGCCGTCCCACTCGCCCTTGTTTGCGACCACGATGACCTCTCCCGCCTTTCCACTGACGTTCGGGAGGAGTGCCTTGGTAGTCTTCTGTCCGCTACATGATGCCGCTGCCACGGCGATCACTGCGACGATCATTGTTCTGATGAATCTTTTCATATCTGTGTTTCCAGTTGAAATCCAAATAAAAGTGGATCTCGATTTATTAGTTAAACATTTATATTCTTTATAATCAACATCTTATCGACGTATATATTTTCAACTTCTTTTGATAGGGTGCGTGATGCCCCACCGACCTCTTGTGAAGGTCGAGATTCAGAACCCGTAAAATATCCTCGGTAAACAAACTTTCCACAGCGGTCATCCGGTTCGGTGCCGCAAGTTCCTG
>NZ_JBAEER010000022.1:0-2049 GCF_056207615.1 Candidatus Cryptobacteroides sp.
ATATCGGGACACGCACGACTCTTTCGCCCCCTCAATTTCTCCAGCCAGGTGTCCCTCCATGATTCCAATTACATATACCGGCGGTGCATCATACCTCTTAATTCCCTTTTCCATCTGCAAGTCGAAAGCCTTCGCACCATAAAATACGCTGCGGGTGAAGAAGTCATTATCATGGCTCGTCCTCTGCATCTCCACCACGAACCGAACGCCCGCCGAGTCCAAACAGTGTAGGTCATAACGCACCAACCTGTGTTCTGTCGTCTTTCCGAAAACTTCCGTGTTCTTGTATTCGATGTCGGTAACCACATGCTCGCCATCCAGGATCATGTTCAGGAAATCGATCATGACTGCCTTGTTGCGATCGTCGCCGAACACCGCCTTGAATCCCGCATCGCTAAGCAGGTTCACGTATCTCTGCCCCTCTACCATCTTGAAAACTTTTTGCAAAGATCTGGAGACTTATCCGTTTGCGGAACTCGCCAACGGATAGAGACAGAAAACGCCCTCCTGACGACTCAGGAAGGCGATTATTCGAACAAATTGAATGACGTTTTCCGGAAATCTGGGCTCTGAAAGATTAATTCTCGTTCGCCAGAGCACATACCTGCTCCTCGGAAAGGCCCGAGTACTGCGCAACTTGCTGTATAGGCATGCCTCCCTTTACCATTGCCAACACAACGGACTTGACACCTTCTTCGCGTCCTACCTCACGACCCTCCTCTCGTCCCTCGAGGCGAGAATAGTACAAATCATGCTGATAATCCCTTTCTGTCATCTCCTGTACAGTATAGTCAATTTTCTTGGACTCATCGAAGGCCGCAATCTCAGACGCGTCACGAAGATTCACGAGACCGCTCTCCAAATCAAAAGACTCCGGCAGGTCATCGAGCTCGTACATGTGCTTAAGGCAGTACAGCCACTGGTCAAGCACATCCACACACTCTTCCTTCGCCTTCTTGAAAAAGCCCAACTGTACAAAGATAAGAGAAAAAGTCTCCGGTCCGACAATCTGCTTGTCGATATCAGTAAACTTGTATCGGGAAATACATGAATTCGCCCACTCCTCGTGCGCAAGATGACCCTCCATGATACCTATCACATAGGCAGGAGGGCAGATATACGAAGGACGGTGTTTCTCCACCTGCAGGTCATAGACCTTCGTCCCATAGAACACGCTGCGATGATAGAAATCACGATCGTGTCGCATACGCTGCATCTCCACGACGAACCTCACCCCCTCCGAATCCATGCAGCTCAGGTCAAAACGCACAGCCCGGTCCTCAGCAATCTTACCAAACACTTCGGTACCCATAAATTCGAGATCTACCACGACCCTCTCCCCATGGAGAACCAGATTTATGAAATCTATCAAAACAATCTTGTTGCGCTCGTCGCCGAACACCGCCTTGAATCCTGCATCGCTCAGCAGGTTCACGTATCTCTGCCCCTCTACCATCTTGAAACCTTTTCCGCAAAGGTCCGGAGACTTATCCGTTTGCGGAACTCGCAAACGGATAAAGGCAGGAATCGCCCTCCTGACGACTCAGGAAGGCGATTATTCTAACAAAACGAATGATATTTTCCGGAAAAACGCGCTCTGAAAACTAATTCTCATTCGCAAGAGCACATACCTGCTCCTCGGAGAGGCCAGTACACTGAACTATCTGCGATATCGGCATTCCATTCCTCAACATTCTCGAAGCAACATCAAGAACACCTTTCAAAACACCCTCCTCACGACCCTGGGCAACCCCAGCATCGAACCCCTTCTTACGCGACCAATACATGTCGTGCCTATAATCCATCTCTGTCATCTCTTCCGCGATATAAGTTAGTTTCTTGACTTCATCAAAAGCGGCGATCTCTGATGCATTGTACAAATCTGCCAATCCATCTACATAGCCAAAAGACGCCGGGAACTCATCCATTGAGCCTATATGCTTTAGGCAATAGAGCCACTGATCAAGCACATCCACACAGTCGTCCTTCGCTTTCTTGAAGAATCCCAACTGCACAAAGATAAGGGAAATTGTCTTTCGCTGCTCGAGC
>NZ_JBAEER010000023.1:0-17595 GCF_056207615.1 Candidatus Cryptobacteroides sp.
GCTGACAGAGCTTGCCCCTCAGGAGGACATCTATGTGCTCAACTTCATCGGAAGCGCATATTTCTGGGGCGACGGGACCAAGGTCGACCGTAAGAAAGCTTTCGAATACTATCTCATTTCCGCCAGGAAAGGTAATCCAGAGACCCAGTGCAAGGTCGCAAGCTGCTATGAGAGGGGCCAGGGCACCGCAAGGGATAAGGAAGAGGCTCTGAAATGGTACCAGGCAGCCGCCGGTCAGGGTTACCAGGAGGCCATCGACGCCCTCGCAAGGCTCCAGTAGCCGATATCTATCGTCCCCGGGAAGGCGATCAGACCATCTTCTCGATGATCGCGACATCGGTGTCCGGGAACATTTCGTGAATATGATTGACTATCTTCATCCTCGACTCCTCTGGAGTTCCGAGGATGATCTTTTTTACCGCAGGCTCATCATCCATGAACCTCTTCGCCCATGACGGCATATCATCTTCGACAGGAATGGCTTCAGACAAAGCTGCGTCATTGTCGAAGAACTGCTCCGGAGTCGTATTTGAGCTTGTCTGCCAGCCTGAGTAGACTAGGTCAGGTCCTCGGTAGACCCTCTCTATGTCGCCGACGAGACACCATGTGCCCATCTGGAGATATGTCAGGACGGTATCGGATATGCTCTTCTTGACAGTCGGAACAAGCATTTTCTTGTACGCCTCACCAAGACTTCTGATCTGGGCGGGAGTGACGCTCTCGGAAAGTATCATCCTCAGTTGCTTGGATTCCAGCGCACCGCTCTGGCGGATTGCATCGAGCGCCGGTTTTGCCAGCATGCGCATCAGCTTTTCATGCTTGCTGGTGGCCTTGGTCCGGGGTTTCTCCCCCAGGGCGACCCTATACTTGGGAAGGCTGCGACGGTAGTTCATCAGTTCACGGTACCACTCCTCCGTGGCGAATGCAGCCCTGTCGCCGAACATCTTTCCATAGGCAATTCCGTCCCTGACGACCTCGATCTTCCAATCCCAAGGTCCGAGTACGCCGTCGACGTCGAACCAGCAGCCGGGAGCCGTCATTTCCTCGATGGACCACCCGTAGACGGGATTTCGGAAGAACGGGATGATACCGAACTCCCTCACAACTTCAATCATCGCCTCCGGAGAGTCTATGATTTTCCTATGTTCTGCAGATTCCATGTCGCAAAAATAGCAAAAATTGCTACATTTGAATTTCATATACAACCAACGCTGATAATAACACAGAAGAACGATATGAAAAGAATGAATCTGCTGGCTGCGCTCGCATTACTCGCGCCGGCAGGCATATATGCCCAGAACAAGCCCTACATGCAGGATCTCTCCTATTATGTAGAGAATCTCGAAGTTTTCGGAGAGGGCCAGGAAGAAGGCAGGGCCTTCCACATTCCAGAGACCAACATCTCGCTCAACGGAACATGGAAATTCTTCTACACCGACTGTCCTGCTGAAGTCCCTCAGGATTTCTTCAAGCCAAGCTTCAACGACCGCAAGTGGTCCGACATCCACGTCCCATCCAACTGGGAGATGGAAGGATTCGGCCAGGCCGTGTTCCGCAATGTGTCCGCACCATTCCCTACCAACACGCCACAGGCGGCAAGGGATGCTATGATGAAGGCTCGCGGTGGTCGTCCTTGGGGCGGAGGAAACGCTGCTCAGGCACCTGTAAACCCTTATGCAGTCACTCCTCCTAACGTGCCGATGGAGGTGAACCCTACCGGCGCATACAGGACTTCATTCAATATCCCATCGTCGTGGAAGGGAGATCAGATCTTCCTCCGCTTCGAAAAGGTAGCCTCAGCGTCCTTCGTATGGGTTAACGGCGAACAGGTCGGCTACAACGAGGGCGCACATGAGCCTTCTGAATACAATATCACCAAGTATGTGAAGCCGGGCAAGAACACCCTCTCAGTGCTCGTTCTCAAGTACAGCGACGGATTCTACCTCGAGGGTCAGGACTACTGGAGGCTAGCCGGTATCTTCGATGACGTGACCGTATACTCAAGCCCTGAGACCCGCATCTGGGACTACCAGGTGGTAACTGATTTCGACGGCAGCTTCACTGATTCCAACGTCGAGCTCGCAATCGACCTCAGGTCCTTCGGCGCAGCAGTGGACGGATATTCTCTCAGCGCAGAGATCAGCAAGGACGGAAAGTCTGTCGCAAAGATGGACAAGGCAGCACTCAGCGTACATGCCGGCGGCACCAACACCGTGCATTTCCGCGCCAAGGTCGCATCTCCTCTGAAATGGACCGCAGAGACTCCTGAACTCTACACCCTCACCATGACTCTCAAGGATGCTTCCGGTAAGACCGTGGACAGCATGAGCAAGAAGATGGGATTCAAGAAGACAGAGATCAAGGACGGAGTCTTCTATCTCAACGGCCAGCCTATCAAGGTGAACGCCCAGTGCTCCCACATGCAGCACCCTACCCTCGGCCACGCGATGGACGAGGCGACAGTCCGCAAGGACATGGAGATTCTCAAGCAGTTCGGATTCAACGCTGTGAGGACCTCGCATTACCCACCTGTCAACGAATATCTCGACCTCGCGGACGAATATGGTCTCTACATCATCGACGAGGCCGGCGTCGAGGCACATGCTACCGAATGGGTATCATACCTTCCTGAATATATCCCTATGTACCAGGAGAGGGTGCGCCAGATGGTGCTCCGCGACCGTAACCACGCATGCGTGCTCTTCTGGAGCGCAGGAAATGAGTCCGGAGAAGGTCCGAACATCGGAGAGGTCGTCAGGGAAGGACGCAAGTACGACGCGACCCGCTACTGGATGTACGGAGGAAACGCGCCTAAGCATGCGGCTGAGGACATCGTAGGTCCGAGGTATCCTATACCTATCGAGCATGAACTCTCATATGGAGCTGACACCTCGGATCCTAGACCTTCATTCATGGACGAGTACCTCTCTGTCGCAGGTAACGGCGGCGGCGGATTCGACGATTTCTGGAGAGAGATCTATGACCATCCATCCCTCCTCGGCGGTGCCGTATGGGATTTCGTCAGCCCTGGACTTCTCGAGCCAGTAAGGACACTCGAGGACAAGTCCCCATATTCGACCAAGGCAAACATCATGGGTAAGGCAAAGCTCGTGAAGGGAAAGACCGGTCTCGCTATCGACCTCGACAAGCAGGACCAGTGGGTACAGGTCTACAGAGGCGACAACCTCGAGATTTCCGGAGACAAGCTCACCCTCACTCTCGACATCTACCCTCGCAAGCACAACAAGAGCGGCGGATACATGATCACCAAGGGTAACAACCAGTTCGGTCTCAAGCAGGCAGGAGCCGACAAGATCGAGTTCTACATCGACAACGGCTCGAAGGTGACCCTCTCTGGAAACCTCCCTTCAGACTGGGAGAACAAGTGGCACAACGTGACCGCCGTTTACGATTCCGAGAAGATGAGCATCTACATCGACTCCAAGGAGGTTGCCAGCCAGCCACTCACAGGAGCGATACGCAATCTTCCTCTCGGAGTCTGCATAGGACGTGATGAGGAGAAGAACGGCCAGGACACCCAAGAGTTCGTCGCAGACGCTCTCATCGACAATGTCGGAATCTTTGCCGACGCTGTCACTCCGGACATGGGCTTCGACCCCGCAAAGTCTGCACTCTGGCTCGATTTCGAGAAGGAGACCAACGAGGGAACCTTCTACACCTGGGGTCTCGGTGCACGCACCTACGGCAGCATCTGGCCAGACAGGACCATCCAGCCTGAGATGTACCAGATGAAGAAGAGTACCCAGCCATTCAACTACTCTCTCCTCGACCCAAGGACAGGAACCGTGGAGATCATCAACCGACTCGCATTCGTAAACGCTTCGGCATACAAGACCACATGGACCATCACTGCTGACGACAAGGTCGTGGCATCCGGAACCCTCGATCTCGACATCGAGCCTCTCCAGAGCAAGGCATACAACATCCCTTACACCAAGCCGGCAATCGAGGCTGGAAAGGAGTACAGGCTCAACATCAGCACGATCCTCGCAAAGGATGAGATCTGGGCAAAGAAGGGCCATGAGGTAGCTTGGGAGCAGTTCGAACTCTCAGAGTGGAACATCCCAGCCGCTCCTGCAGCAAAGCCAGCCGGAAGAGTGACCATGGAGAAGGCTGACGGTAAGATCGTGGCAAGGGGCGCAAACTTCACCTACACCTTCGACGAAGTCGGCGGAGAGCTCTGCGGAATGCAGATT
Source organism: Candidatus Cryptobacteroides sp. (assembly GCF_056207615.1). Lineage (NCBI taxonomy): Bacteria > Pseudomonadati > Bacteroidota > Bacteroidia > Bacteroidales > Candidatus Cryptobacteroides > Candidatus Cryptobacteroides sp. The sequence goes on from NZ_JBAEER010000023.1 coordinate 4,218, forward strand.
GACGGTAAGGAAATGCTCACCGAGCCTCTCAAGCTCAATGTATGGAGAGCACCTCTCGCCAACGAGCTCGACGGATGGAACAACCTCCCATCACGCGCTGCAATCCTCAACAACAAGCCTGGATACGGTGCCATCGGACATAGCAGCGTCGTCGCTACCATATTCTATTCTGCAGGTCTCGACAAGGTCGGATACAGGCCTATGTCAGTCAAGGCACGCGAGATCGACGGTTCGGTATATGTCGACGTCAGGGAGTACGCTCTCTTCGGCGCAGCGACAGAGCGACAGCTCGATGCCTACATCACCGGCCGAACCAATGTCGGAATCGAGAGCGTCTACTCTTACAAGATCGATGGTGACGGAACCATCACCGTCAACCACCTCATCAACCCGGAGGGCGACGTACCTGCATGGCTCCCACGAATCGGAGTCACCATGTCTATCGACGGCTCTCTCGGAAACGTGGAGTGGTACGGTAGAGGTCCGCAGGCCTCATACCCCGACAGGAAGACCGGCTACCGCATGGGCATCTACAAGGACACCGTAGAGGACATGTATGAGCCTTACCTCGTACCTCAGGATTACGGTCTCAGGATGGACAACAGGTGGGTACGTTTCACCGACGAGAGCGGAAAGGGCCTCGAGTTCAGGATGAACGAGCCATTCGCATTCAACGCATATCCGTTCACCACCGAGAACCTTACCAGGAGCATGTACCAGTACCAGCTCGAGAAGAGCGGCGACATCACCCTCAACCTCGACTACGCGACTAGCGGCGTAGGATGTACTGCACGCTCAATCTTCGACGCCTACAGGGCATACCCTATGGGCTACCAGAGGACTATTACCATTACTCCTATCAAATAAGACTTTTAGAACAGAAAACCTATGGACAAGATCAGAACAGCCTTGGTAGAGGCATGCAACGAGATGGACAAGAAGGCAAGGGCGATGGACATGAAAGGCGTTGCCGTGGCAGCCGTACTCCCAAAGAACAGCCAGGTCGACTGGATCGGCGAGATGAAGGTAGTCGACAAGACCTATAACATCGACGACAGCGGCAAGGGATGGAACCTCGTGGCAATCGCTTGGTCAAAGGCCGGCGAGGTACTGGTTTCCGGCGCGAACAGCGGCAATCCCGAGAGGACCTGCATGGTCGGAGAGCTCAACTTTGTCGGAGGTGCTTATGACGAGAACGAGGATTACAAGTTCGCGTTCGCCTTCAGCGGAGGAATCTCGGAAGACGACCTCATCGTTGCCCAGCACGGTATCGACTGTCTGAAGTCCTTATTGAAATAACGAAACAGAAAGACCAGGAGAAGGAGTAAGGTACTCCCATTTCAGAGAAGGAGTGTCCTTCAGTGCATACACGTGCATCAGCCGGTCGCAATGGCCGCCTGCATGTGTGAGCAGGCATTCCCACCACCACCTGTCGAATTCCAGGACGGCCTCATCCTCGTGTGCCCTGAGCATCATAGAGGTATCATGGAATCTGTCACCGGGGAGCACGCCCTTGCGGACGAGGAAAGTCACCGCCTTGCAGACTACGTTCAACGGTTCGAGTCCCTTCCTCCACACATGCCAAGCATAGCCGTATACCGAGCGAATGCTTGGGTGCTTAAGGTCGGCATACACCACTCCCTTGCGCTGCATTTCCTTGCACTGCTCATAGATGCTGTCGCTCGTGATGGCATGGTCGCCATCCACCCACAGGCTATACTCATAACCCTCGAGCACGGACTGAGGATTGACCTTAGGAATAACCGCGTTCAGACGTTCATCGGGCCATGAGATCGGCAATTCATCGATATACCATGCTCCGCAGAAGTCCGGCATGTCGCCCTTCTTCGTGACGAAGCAGATGAAATCGAAACCCTTGGCCTTCCAGGCCGCAGCATTGTGGGGCTGAGCCGGCATCGGCCCGCCTTCCGGTTTGAATGTGTAGATTGCGATTGTTCCCATAAGAAAAAAAGAGGTCCCCTAGACCTCTTTATTTTTTACTACTGACTCGTAATATGAAATATAGTCGTCTTTCTGAGGGCTAGCCATCCATGCCATCGCTGAACGAGGGTGGTCGTTCTGGGATCCTGTGATCATATACGGGATGAAATAGCCCCAGTCGATCTCCTTCTTGAGAGGATTGACCTGATCCTGGATGCACTTTATGATAGGCTCGAGCTTGTACTTCGGATTCTTGAGGAAAGAAACGAGAAGCTCCAGAGGGCAGTTGCCGGCACCACGTCCGATTCCGAGCATGGTCGCGTCAAGCATGTTCGCGCCGCCGATGATGCACTCGATGGTGTTCGCGAAAGCGAGCTGGACGTTGTTGTGACCGTGGAAACCGATGGTCTTGCCAGGGAGAGCCTTGATGTACTTGGCCATGAGGCTATGTATATCCTCCGAGTAGAGGCTACCGAAGCTGTCGACGAGGTAGAAGGTACCTACCCTTGAGTTTGCGACATCCTCGAGCACCTGGTCGAGAGCCCTGTCGTTGACCTTGGAAACTGCCATGAGGTTGATGGTGGCCTCGTAACCCTTGTCCATCACATGGTGTGCAAGGTCGATGGCCTTGTCGATCTGGTAGTCGTAGCAAGCCACGCGGAACATGTCGATCACGCTCTCAGACTTTGGACGGATGTCATCGTACTGGATACGTCCGATGTCTGCCATCACCGAAAGCTTGGTCGAGGTGTTGTTGTCACCCACGATTTCGCGGATCTCATCCTCTGCGCAGAACTTCCATGGTCCGTACTCCGGACGAGGGAACTGATCAGCGCTGCTGATGTAACCGATTTCCATATAGTCGACGCCGGCCTGGACGTTGGCCTCGTATACGCTCTTGACAAATTCCTTGCTGAACTGCCACTTGTTCATCAGACCGCCGTCACGTACGGTACAGTCGAGAACCTTGATCTCTTTCCTAAACATATTATATTAAGTTCATTATTTTCTTTTCTTCCTCGATGAAATAGCGGATGAGCCTGTCGTAGAGATCCTCTACCACGTCGGAATCAAGTCCGGCCTCCTCTGCCCACTTGCGACGGTCGCTGATGGCGGCATTGCGCCTGTCCGAAGCCTCGATGCTGCTGGCGGTCTTCTCCTTGTATTTCACCACTTCCTTCACATATTCGAAGCGCTCGCTCAGAAGTCGGATGATGACCTTGTCGATATTGTCGATTTCGTTTCGCACCTCAGAAATGCTGGTGCATTCAGAAGGTAATCTGTCGTTGATTTCAAGCATTGCGCCGTTCGTTTTGGGGAAATGAGTCGTGAAGGTACGGAGCTTTCCTGCAAAATGCAAAAAAACTCGCCATAAAGCTAAAGGGGCCGACCTTCTTGGTCAGCCCCTTTAGCTTTTCTATTTAGCCCACGCGGCGCCTTCAGGAGTCCTTCTCCACTGGAAGTACGAGTCGAGTACCCACATCGCATCCTCGCTAGGCACGTCGATCATTCGAGACTCGATGCCTTTGAGGAGCATGGTCTGCTTTGCGACAGAGAATGCATCCCACTGAGGGAGGCCCTCGCCGTTAGGATTGCCGTACTTAGCGAAGTTGATCCAGTAACGGAAGATCTGATCCTCGAGGGTCTTCTCGATCTCGTCCCTTGACTTCATAGGATTGAGCTTATGGAACACATATTCCATCTCGCTGCCATGAGGAGAACCGTAACCTGCCCTTGGAGAATCCTCAGGATACTCCGGGTGCTGGTCGAAGTAGTAGAGATATGCTGGAGAATGGCCGGTCTCGGTCTGGAGCCTTGCCCATGCCCAGGTCTGCCATCCGAAGGCAGCATCACGCATGAGGTCGCGTGCTGACTTAGGCACTGCGTTCTCAGTCACAGGATAGACCTCGAGGAGAGCGTCTGCGAACTTGCCGTAACGCTCCTGTACGCTTGCGATGTGGTCCTGAGGATTGCTTGCACCACCGAAACTTGCGCCTTCGTCAGAATTGTAACCGATGAGTACAGGGATGTCGTTATAGTTGCCGGCCTCATACATCTTATACTGGTCGTCAGGAATGACATAGCCGTCAACTATTGGCCAGCCACCGCCAGGAGTAAGTCCCCTTGACATGAGCTTCTCCGCAGGAAGAGCCCTGAGTTCCTCGAGAGACGAGCAGCCGAGGTCTTCCATGATTCCGAGACCATCCTGCTCTGCATCCTTGAGAAGACGCATATTCTCGCCCGGGTAGGTTGTAGGACGTGCTGGACCGAAGGATCCGCCGCTCTCGGAGATTGCACCTGCGATGAGGCCCTTGGTGAGAGGAGACGCACAGAGCATGCTGACTGCGATACCGCCGGCAGACTCTCCGAAGATGGTCACCTTCGCCGGGTCGCCACCGAACTTCTCGATATTGTCGTGGATCCACTGAAGCGCAGCCACGAGGTCGAGGATACCGTAGTTCCCTGATACATGGTGCTCACCCTCCGCGCTACGCTCTGGGTGAGCCATGAAGCCAAGCTTGCCGAGGCGGTAAGGGATGCTAGCGTATACGACGCCGTTCTCAGCAAACACCTCCCCCTCGAAGAGAGGATCAGAGGTTGCTCCACCGGCGAAGCCGCCGCCATAGATCCACACGAACACCGGAAGCTTGTCCTTGGTAGTCTTCGCCGGAGTCCAAACATTGAGGTAGAGACAGTCCTCGCTGCAGTTGTCGTTGCCACCCTGCATAGCGGCAGGGGCGAATTCATTTGTCTCGAGGACGCCCTCCCATGGAATCACAGGCTGAGGAGCCTTCCAACGGAGGTCACCCACAGGAGGCGCAGCGAATGGGATTCCCTTATAGATTGCCATGGTTTCGGTGAGTGTACCCTGGATGGTACCACCGGTCACCTTCACCTGATCGGTGATTTCATTGCCCGCGCAAGAGCAGAGCAGCGAGGCGAGCGCGATGCTCGCGAAAATAAGTCTACGCATAATTATATTGTCAGTTAACAATTGTCCGTAAAATGACACCTCCAAGGGTGAAGTATCATGTATTTCGATTCAAAGTTACGGATTTATTCAACAAATAATTCCACCAAGCACACGCCCGGCAGCGTTTTTCAGTGTATAAATCTGCTCTTTGAGTGGGGAATTTTTCTTATCGCACGACAGCTATTTGTAATCTCTCTGTCTTGAAATAACTTCGTTAAAAATCACAAAGCTAGTAATCCAAAATAACGATATGAAATCCTATTCTATCCTCATCGCTTCTCTGCTGCTTTTGGCAGGTTGCTGCCAGAATTCAGTAGTGAAGACAGGCCCTATCATCTCAAACGAGAGAGAGACTGCCGTACGCACCGCATCTGGCATGGTCGAGGGCTACCTCGACGACGGCATCTACACTTTCAAGGGCATCCCTTATGCAAAGGCCGAAAGGTTCATGCCTCCTCAGGATCCAGACACATGGATCGACATACGCCAGTGCAAGGTCTATGGTCCGAAGGCTCCTCAGAACGCCACGCTCGCGTATGACAATTCGCCTAAGACAGACTACAACTTCGGTTTCCAGTTCAACATGGAAGCCCAGGACGAGGAGAACTGCCTCGTTCTCAACGTCTGGACTCCAGGCATCAACGACGGCAAGAAACGCCCTGTGTTCGTATGGTTCCACGGTGGCGGATACGCCGGTGGTTCAGGCATCGACCTCCCCTGCTATGAAGGACGCTCTCTCGCAGAGAAGGGCGACATCGTAGTCGTTACCCTCAACCATCGTCTCAACGTGCTCGGTTACATCGACCTCACCGCTCTCGGTGGCAAATACTCGCAGTCTGTCAACCTCGGACAGCAGGATCTCGTGAAATCCCTCGAGTGGATTAACAAGAACATCGCCCAGTTCGGAGGTGACCCAGGCTGCGTCACCATCGCAGGTCAGTCAGGCGGCGGAATGAAGGTGTCAAACGTGATGGCGATGCCGTCTGCGACCGGTCTCTATCACCGCGCAGTAGTGCAGTCGGGAACCATCCTCACCGCAGGAGCCAAGGCGGATGCCCAGAAGCTCGGTCTCTACACCGTAGAAGAGATGGGTCTCACCCCAGAGACCATGGACAAGGCTGCCGACATCCCTTATGCAGAGGTCGTTGCCGCAGGTGACAGGGCTCTTGCCCGCTGCATCGCAGAGGCCGGCGGAAACGGCCCGCTCTTCGGTCGCTACAGCTTCGGTTGCGTAGAGGACGGCGAGATCATCTGCCAGCAGCCTTTCGCAAACGGCGCCCCTGAGATCAGCAAGGACGTGCCTATGCTCATCGGAACCAACCTCAATGAGTTCACTTACGCGAACGATGTGGAGCACTCTGCTGCTGAGGTCAAGGAGCTTCTCAGCAGGAAGCTCGGCGCAGAGAAGGCCGAGGCATTCATCGCAGAATATGACAAGGTCTACCCTGGTCAGCCTGACAAGTCTATGCTCTACAGCGAGTTCGGCGCCCGTGGAAGGGCTCTCGAGCAGGCCAGGATCAAGAATGAGCAGGGCGGTGCAAAAGCTTATGTATATCTCTTTACATGGCAGTCGCCTGTCGCAAACGGCGCTCTCGGAGCATGCCACGGCATGGAGCTTCCTTTCATGTTCAACAACGTCAAGCTCCAGAGGGAGATGACCGGTGCGACCAAGGAGGCATACGAGCTCGAGGACAAGATCACCAATGCGTGGATCGCGTTCATCAAGACCGGAGATCCTAATGCCAAAGGACTTCCTAAGTGGGACCACTACGACGAGAGAGGTGCGACCATGATCTTCGACAACAAGTGCGAAGTACGCTACAACCACGACAAGGGACTTGTACGTCTGGCAAACTAGCCATCATTATAGTGTTATTATAAATTTGGTCTTGGCTGTTTTATGACAATTAATGTCTATATTTGAGACATAATCCTATCCATTATGAAAAGAACTATCCTTTTCGCAACGCTTGCATTGCTTTTCGCAGCAAATTCGTCTGACGCTTTTGCCATCACTCCAGCGGCCGATTCCACAGACGCATCAATGACCTGGGTGCTGGAATCCAAGACCATCAAGCTTAAGGGAGAGAAGAGACGCTATACTGAGGTTAACACCATACAGGTACCAGGAAGCACCGGGACCCTTGCGAAGGAAACTCTCGCACTGGGTCAGTATTACGGACGCATGATGAGGGACAGCCTCCAGCTCGGAAAGCATGGATTCCACGAGCTGCAGACCTACTATGCGATGCAGCTTGCCGACCACAAGAAGAGGATACAGGAAGGAACGGACAGCTACCCTGTCGTAGGACCAGACAGTTTCGACCCTAGCGCCCTCAAGTGGAAGAAGGCACTTTTCGGTCTCGAGGTCGGTCTGCACGAGACCAACCACATGCCGCTCGGCTTCATATCGGAATACTCGCAGATGGTCATGGGCGCCACCCTTGACATGTCCTTCATATTCGGAAAGTTCATCGTAAAGCCGTCCCTTATATTCGGCTCAGGCAAGATCAAGGAAGGAAGTCCTTACGTGGGAGGCGGTCCTGAGGGCTTCGAGAGCGTCATCTCTTCGATGCTGTGGTTCGTCAGCCCTGAAAAGTACAGCATGACAGGAAACAACTCCCGCGTGCCGTTCCATTCGGCCATGCTGGATCTCGGATACGTTGCCTTCGAAAGAAAGGGCTTCAGCATCTATCCTTACGTAGGTTTCGGTACCGAATGCTGGAACTTCTGCAGCCGCAAGGTGAGCAAGCCTATCTATGACTTCATGCCGGAGGAAATCACCATAGAGCCTGCTGCCATCAGGGCCTATGTCGTAAGCGAGGGAATCGGTTTCTCTTACGAGGCACACAAGACCACATATATGGGAAAGGGCAAGCCACATTACCTGTCTTGCCCTATCCATGCCAGAATATATACTGATCAGATTTTCAATCAGGCGACCGGTGGATTCTCACCTAGCGTCAGTTTCTCGCTGGGAATCGCTCTGCACTACCACCAGATCAAGGAGAGTCGCTAAGATTAGTTTTTCTTTCTCTTAGGGTTGGTCGGGAACCAACCCTTTTTTACGCGCTTCTCCTGCTGAATGAGCTCATAGATGGACCAGAAGCAGCTGAAGCCGGCAACGCCGAGCACCGATGCGAGGACAAGATTTGCCACGAGGAAAGAAGCGACGCAGAATCCTACGCCAATAATGGCAAAGAACCACCAGCATTCCTTACCGAAGTGATATTCTGCCTTGACTACAATAGGATGGAAGACACCTATCAGAAGAAAGGCAGCTGCTCCGAGTATGATTCCTGACCAGTTCATTTAATAATTTTTGGACTCTGTAATGATCTTTGAATAGTTCACCCGCCGAAACGGGGCTACAAAGATAGAAAAACTTGTATATTTGAAAAATTAAATTGACCTCAAAAAGACAAGATGGACACTTCGTACACATTTGACGCAGCCAAGACTGCGGAAGAACTCATCCAGTGGGTTAAGGATTATTTCGAGCAGGCAGGCCCTGCCAGCACAGCGATTCTCGGCATGAGCGGAGGAAAAGACTCAACCGTAGCAGCGGCAATTCTCTGCAAGGCTCTCGGTCCGGGCAGAGTCATAGGTGTATCCATGCCTCAGGGCTCACAGTCCCTCAACGACGCTGACAAGATCTGCGAATATCTCGGGATGAAGATGTACACTGTGAACATAGGAAAGGCATGTGACGGTCTCCTCGAGGCCATCGCCGAGGCTGGCGAGGAACTCACCAAGGCCAGCATCATGAACATTCCTCCACGCGTACGCATGACCACCCTCTACGCCATCGGTCAGACCAACAACTCGCGCGTTGTCAACACCTGCAACCTTTCTGAGGACTATATCGGATATGCCACGAAGTTCGGTGACGGAGCAGGAGACTTCTCCGTTTTCGCAAACCTCACCGTGACTGAGGTGCTCGCCATCGGAGACTATCTCGGCGTCCCTTACGCATGGGTGCACAAGACCCCGGACGACGGCCTCCCACATAGCTGTCCTGACGAGGAGAAGATAGGATTCTCATATGCAGAGCTTGATATCTATATCCGCACAGGAAAGGCTCCAGAGGGATATGTACATGACAATCCTGAAGAAGGCCCTAAGGTCGAGAAGATCGACCGTATGCACAAGGCAAACCTGCATAAGCTCCTGCCTATGCCTTCATTCAAATTCCTGAACTAAGCCAGTCAGCTACTTGTTGTAAGTGTGAAGGCTGTTCTGGGATGACGGGAGGTAATTGACTCCGTACCAGGTTATCTGCATCGCGAGGAAGGACACCAGTATTGCGACGATGGCTGCAATATCGTTCTTCCTGCGAGGGATGTGCGTACCCACGAGAGTGAGCATCCAGGTCACTGCAGCCCAGTTTTCCTTAGCGTCCCAGGTCCAATACTGACCCCACGCGGCCTTCGCCCATGCTGCGCCGCAGAGCATTCCTATCAGAAGCAGCGAGGAAGCCGTAACGAGCAGCTTGCCTGAGAGATCGGCCGGAATCCTCTTCACATAGCGGGAAAGAATGCCGCTCAGAAGCGATACTGCCAGCACCGAATATGCCAGCATATAGATAATCACATGCGGGATGAACCACAGGCTGCGAAGCGCGGGCATGAGGGTTCCGAAGCTGATGCGAGCCACCGAAATCGAGGCAAACACACACGCAAGGACAATCACCACCGGAAGAACGGCCTTGCTGTGCCATGCCCTGCGGACCTCGAAGATGGCTGCAAGAGCCAGGATAGCCATGCCCAGGAACACCAGCGGCAGCCACGGATCGCGAACCACCTTGATTATGCTGTACTGCTGCCCATACCTGTCGTAGTCGGACTGATAGAAACGGTAGCCCTTGTACCCTGACGGATGGTTCACGCTCGTGCGGAGTTCCTTTCCTCCCACCGTCAGCGTGCTCGTATACTGCTTCGGGCTGGTTCCATTCTCGTAATAGTCTATCGTGAAGTCCTTGAGCTGCACTTCGAACGGCAGAGGAACGATCTCTCCATTCGCCTTGTACGCAACATTGGTAGGTTCATCCTTGCTCACCACCATCTGGGAATCCAGCACGTCCGGAGCTCCGAAAAGTCCGCCGAAAAGTATGAGGAACAGTCCGGTGTGGCTCAAGGCCGCAGAGATGGACTTCTTCCTTATGTCCTTACATGCCGTAAGACCGAGCGAGAAGCTCAGCAGGAGCACGATCACTACGAAAGGCCAGCTGCGGTGCAGAGGCATGCCCCATGTGCCTTCCACTGCCATCAGCACGAGGGTAGAGAGCATCAGCACGACTGCCGTCCACCTGTTGGTCGCGAAGCGAGCGATGCGTGAAGAATCAGCGCGAAGCCCGAGGACCAAGACGGCTATCAGAAAAACGGCTGCGAGAATGAGCGACAGCGGGGATTCCCATATTTGAAGGTCAATCATAAGTTTCAGAATTATATGGAAAGAAAAATGTCTACCTCTCTCCACAAGGACAAAAGTAGACATTTTCCGTCAAACTATGCTAATGCATCATTTCTTCGCGGACTCGACCAAGGCCCTGTATTCAGAAGGAATGACCTTGATGAAATCCTTGAGGGATGCGTCCCAGTTGTCGAGTATCTCCCTCGCGAGCTTCGATCCGGTATGCTGGGCATGGGCACGAATCATGTCATGGAGTTCCTTGACATCCTCGCGGTTCTCCACGAGACTGAGCTCCACGAGGTCCATGTTGCACCAGAAGTCGAAGTCGTGCTTGCGGTCGAGCACATAGGCGACACCACCGGACATTCCGGCAGCGAAGTTCCTTCCGACCTGGCCGAGCACCACTACCCTACCGCCTGTCATGTACTCGCAGCAATGGTCACCGGCACCTTCGATGACAGCCTTCGCACCTGAGTTCCTGACTGCGAAACGCTGTCCTACCCGGCCGTTCACATAGAGTTCGCCCGAAGTTGCGCCATAGAGTCCGGTATTTCCTGCGATCATGTTGTCCTCGGCCTTGAATGTGCTCCTTGCCATAGGCACGATGCTCACGACACCGCCGCAGAGACCCTTGCAGAAGTAGTCATTGGTCTCTCCCTCAAGCCTGAAGTCCATACCGTTGCAGAGGAAGGCCGCAAAGCTCTGACCAGCCGAGCCACGGAACCTGACGTTCACGGTCGATGCAGGAAGGCCTTCGGCACCATAGCGTGCTGCGATGACACCCGAAAGCATGGTTCCGACGGTCCTGTCGGTATTGTGGATATCGTAATCGAGGTTAGTCTCCACCTTCCACTCGACCGAAGGATGCGCGGCCCTGATGATCTCCTGGTCGAGAACCTCTCCGATCTCATGGCTCACGCTGCCGTCGTAGCAACGGGAACCAGTGGTCTCCTCCTGATAGAGAAGCTTGCTGAAATCGAGGCTCGCGCCCTTGCTGCCAGCGTCGCACGGTCTCTTCACTATGAGGTCGCTGCGTCCGACAGCCTCCTGGAGCGACCTGAGTCCCATCTGAGCGAGATATTCCCTTACCTCGGTGGCGAGGAAAGTGAAATAGTTCTTGAGGTGCTCCGGCTTGCCGACAAACCTCTTCCTGAGTTCAGGATCCTGAGTACATATACCTGTCGCGCACTTATTAGTGTTGCACCTGCGGCACATAAGACAGCCCATCGCGATCATAGGAAGAGTTCCGAAAGCGAACTCCTCTGCACCGAGCAGAGCCATCATCACCACGTCGTGACCAGTCTTGAGCTGACCGTCCACCTGGAGGCGCACGCTGCCACGAAGATTGTTCCTCATGAGGGTCTGCTGGGCGTCCGCAAGTCCGATCTCAGGGCTGATACCGGCGTACTTGACCGATGAGGTAGGAGCTGCACCTGTACCACCGTCACCGCCGGAAATGACGACGACGTCGGCCTTTGCCTTCGCGACGCCGGCAACGATGGTGCCGACACCCTGCGAAGCGACGAGCTTGAGGCTGATCTTCGCATGAGGATTGACGTTCCTGAGGTCGAAGATGAGCTGTGCAAGGTCCTCGATCGAATAGATGTCGTGATGTGGCGGAGGTGAGATGAGCGAGATGCCAGGGATGGCATTACGGGTCTTGGCGATGATCTTATTGACCTTGAAGCCGGGCAGCTGACCGCCCTCGCCTGGCTTAGCGCCCTGAGCCACCTTGATCTGAATCTCCTCGGCATTGACGAGATACTCAGCGGTGACACCGAAACGGCCCGAAGCGATCTGCTTGGTCTTGCTTGAGAGGCTCACGCCATCGACGTCAGAGTGGTAGCGCTCGTTGTCCTCGCCACCCTCGCCGGTGTTGCTGCGAGCACCCAGCTTGTTCATGGCCAAAGCCAGCGCCTCGTGAGCCTCGATGCTCAAAGCGCCGAATGACATGGCACCGGTGACGAAGTGCTTGACGATGCTCTCGACAGGCTCCACCTCATCGAGAGGCACAGGCGTAGCGGCCTTCTTGAAGCCGAAGAAGTCGCGGATGAAGATAGGCTTCTCCTTGCCATCGACCATCTGCTCCCACTCCTTGAACTTCTTGCAAGAGCCCAGACGGGTGGCAATCTGCAGGTTGGCGATAGTCTCAGGATTCCAGGCATGGAGGATGCCGTCCTTGCGATAGTTGAACTGACCGTTGTTGGGCAAGAACTCGTTGATCTCGGCAGGCTTGAAGCCCATGTCGTGCAGACGGATGGCATCGCGAGCCACATCGCGCAGACCGATGCCGCCAATGGTAGAGACCTCGGTGCCGAAGTAGCGGCGCAGCAGGTCCTCGCCCAGACCGATGCTCTCGAAGATCTTGGCTCCGCGATAAGAGCGGATGGTCGAGATACCCATCTTCGACATGATCTTCTTGAGGCCCTTATCCACGGCCTTGATGTAGTTCTTCTCGGCGGTGCTATACTCCTCCTGGATCTTGTGCTTCTTGACCAGGTCGTCGAGCACAGCGAAGGTCATGTAAGGACAGATGGCCGAAGCACCGTAGCCCAGCAGCAGGGCAGCATGCATCACCTCGCGGATCTCACCGCTCTCGACGATGAGGGCGGTCTGTACGCGCTTCTGCACGCCGATGAGGTAATGATGCACGGCGCTGACAGCCAGCAGCGATGGGATGGCAGCATGCGTCTCGTCGATGTCGCGGTCGGAGAGGATGATGTAGTTCACGCCCTCATCGACGCTCTGCTCGGCCTTCTTGCAGAGGTCCTCGATGGCCTGACGCAGACCACTGGCGCCTTTGGCAATCTCGAAGAGGATAGGCAGCTTGATGGTATTGAAGCCCTTGTAGCGGATATTGCAGAGAATGTCGAGCTGGGTGTTGTTGAGCACAGGCTGTGGCAGGCGCACCATCTTGCAGTTCGACTCGTCGGGGGTCAGGATGCCGCTGCCCACACGACCGATGTACTCGGTGAGGCTCATGACGAGCTCCTCGCGGATAGGGTCGATGGCAGGGTTGGTGACCTGTGCAAACTGCTGACGGAAGTAGTT